>JBGSBH010000119.1:0-7116 GCA_041730635.1 Cypionkella sp. | reverse complement strand
GTGGTTGCTCAAGGGATTCAGACGCCTGATGGTATTGCACTTTTGAAAGGTTTCGACTTTAACAAAACTGCTCTCTCGTGCGTTTCGACCTCGAGATCGCTGATCGCGGTCTTGAGCTTCGGATCCCAGTTCACCAGCCGCTTGTCGCGGTAGATCAGGCCCTGGTTGTAGAGATCGACGAACACTTTGGTGACCGCGGCGGAGAAGTGCGGATCCATCGTGAACTGCTCGCGGCTCCAGTCCATCGAGCAGCCGAGCCGGCGGAGCTGGCGGGTGATCGTGCCGCCGCTTTCCTCCTTCCACTCCCACACCTTGGCGACGAATTCCTCGCGGCTGTAGTTGGTGCGCTTGTCCTGGCGCAGCGCCATCTCGCGCTCGACCACCATCTGCGTGGCGATGCCCGCGTGATCGGTGCCGACCACCCACAGCGCGTCCTTCCCGCGCAGCCGTTCGTACCGCACGACGACGTCCTGCAGCGTGTTGTCGAGCGCGTGGCCGATGTGCAGGCTGCCGGTGACGTTGGGCGGCGGGTTGACGATGGTGAACGGCTCGGCGTCGGGGCGCGCGGGGCGAAACAGGCCGTTCGTTTCCCAATGCGGGTACCAGCGCGCCTCGATCGCGGCGGGGTCGAAAGTCTTCGGCAGCTCGGGGGCGGGTACGCTCGTCATGACGGGCGCGGCCATGCCAGCGGCGCCGGCCAAGGGCAATCCGGGTGACGCATCCGCTTGTCGTGTCGCGCTTTTCGCCCCATAGCCGGCGGCGCATGAGCGTCGGGGCCAATTTCGCGATCGAGGGCGGGGACGGCGGCCGCCGCCTGGTGCTGACGGGCAACTACCTCGTCTCGACCGTCGGCCCGATCGATGGCCGGCTGCTCGCGATCGACGAGCCGCTGACCGAGATCGACCTGTCGGGGATCGGCGAGATCGACACCGTCGGCGCCTGGGTCGCGCTGCGGCTGTCGCGCCAGACCGGCGGCGCGATCGTCGGCGCCGGCGAGCGCGCGGCACGGCTGATCGAGGCGGTCGGCGAAACCGAGAGCGGCGGCGCCGTGGCGCCCGAGCGCCCGCCGCTCGCCCAGCGGGTGTTCGCCGCCACCGGCGAGCGGATCGAAGGCGCGCGCCAGGGCACCGTGGGCGCGATCGCGTTCATCGGCCAGTTCATCCTCGCGGTCGGCGCGATCGTGCGCCACCCGCGCCGCTTCCGCACCAAGGCGTTCGTCCGCCAGCTCGAGCTGGTCGGGGTCTCGGCGCTGGGGATCATCGGCTTGATGAGCTTCCTCATCGGCATCGTCATCGCGCAGCAGGGCGCGGTCCAGCTCGAGCAGTTCGGGGCCGAGGCGCTGACGGTCAACCTCGTCGGGCGGATCACCTTGCGCGAGCTCGGCGTGCTGATGACCGCGATCATGGTCGCCGGCCGTTCGGGCAGCGCCTTCGCCGCGCAGATCGGGACGATGAAGCTGACCGAGGAAGTCGATGCGATGCGCACGATCGGCATCTCGCCGATGGAGGCGCTGGTGGTCCCGCGCGTGCTCGCGGTAACCTTCATGATGGTGGTGCTGGGGTTCTATGCCTCGTGCGTCGCGATCATCGGCGGCGCGGTGGTCGGCGAGCTGGCGCTGGGCATCCCGTTCGGATCGTTCCTCAGCCGGATCAAGGAAGTGGTGCCGGTCTACGATCTGTGGGTCGGGCTGGTGAAGGCGCCGGTGTTCGGCCTCATCGTCGGGATGACCGGGTGCTACCAGGGGATGAAGGTCGAAGGCAATTCGGAGGAAGTGGGCCTCAAGACCACCAACGCGGTGGTGTTCGCGATCTTCACCGTGATCGTGCTCGACGCGTTCTTCGCGGTGTTCTTCACCAACGTGGGCTGGGCATGAGCGGGATCGCCGCTCCCGAAGGCCAGGCGGTCGCCGGCGCGGCCGACGGCGCCGCCGAGTTCGGCGACGCCGACGTCAACCTCCGGTTCGAACGCTTCCGCGGCGAATACCCGATCGTCGTCCAGGGTCTGAGGAACAGCTTCGGCGAGCAGGTGATCCACGAAGGGCTCGACCTCAAGGTCCGGCGCGGCGAGATCATCGGCGTGGTCGGCGGCTCGGGCACCGGCAAGTCGGTGCTGATGCGCTCGATCATCGGGCTGCAGACCCCCGACGAAGGGCACATCGAGGTGTTCGGCCGCTCGCTTACCGACGGCGACCCGGAAGAGGTCGTCGGCGTGCGCAACCGGTGGGGAGTGCTGTTCCAGGGCGGCGCGCTGTTCTCCACCCTCACCGTCGGCGAGAACGTCGAGGTGCCGCTGAAGCAGTTCTACCCCGACATCGCGCCCGAGCTGATGCACGAGATCGCGCGCTACAAGGTGATGCTGAGCGGGCTGCCGGAAGATGCCGCGGCGAAGTATCCGGCCGAGCTGTCGGGCGGGATGAAGAAGCGCGCCGGCCTCGCCCGCGCGCTCGCGCTCGATCCCGAGCTGCTGTTCCTCGACGAGCCGACCGCGGGGCTCGACCCGATCGGCGCGGCGGCGTTCGACCAGCTCACCCGAGCGCTGCAGGAAACGCTCGGCCTCACCGTGTTCCTGATCACTCACGATCTCGATACGCTGCACGAGATCTGCGACCGGGTGGCGGTGCTCGCCGACCGCAAGGTGATCGCGGTCGACACCGTGCCCAACCTGATGAAGCTCGATCACCCGTGGATCCAGCAGTACTTCAACGGGCCGCGCGGGCGCGCGGCGCTGACCGCGCAGGCGATCGACGAGCTGCGCCGGCACATGGACCAGCCGATCGCGCCCAATATCGTCAAGGCGGTCAAAGCGTTGGACAATCCCGCGAAGCCGGGGGCATAGGGGCAGCCGCATGGAAACACGGGCCAATCATGTCTGGGTGGGCGCGGTCACGCTGGCCCTGCTCGCCGCGCTGGCGCTGTTCATCGTCTGGCTCGCCGGGCTCAACAAGGGCGAGCAGAACGAGTACGACATCTTCTTCAAGCAGTCGGTCGCCGGCCTCGCCAACGGTTCGCAGGTCAGCTTCTCGGGCGTGCCGTCCGGCCAGGTGACCCAGATCCAGCTATGGCCGAAAGACCCCGAGTTCGTCCGGGTACGCATCAGGGTGGACGAGAGCACCCCGATCCTGGTCGGCACCACCGCGACCATCCAGGGCTCGTTCACCGGCGTCTCGACGATCCTGCTCGACGGGGCCCGCCGTAACGCCCCGCCGCTGACCTGCGAAGGCGAAGGCGTCGGCAAGACCGCCTGCCCCGAAGGGGTGCCGGTGATCCCGACGAAGCCCGGCGGCCTCGGCGAGCTGCTGGCGAACGCGCCACTGCTGCTCGAACGGCTGGCGACGCTGACCGAGCGGTTGACGCTGCTGCTGTCGGACCGCAACCAGGCCTCGATCCAGGGCATCCTCGCCAACACCGAGCGGATGACCGGCGACCTGGCGCAGGCGACCCCGCAGGTCCAGCGCACGCTCGCCGAGCTGCAGGTGACCTTGCGCGAGGCGAGCGAGGCGCTCGACGGGTTCGAGCGGGCGACCGCTTCCGCCGACCGGCTGCTCAACCAGGAAGGCCAGAACCTCGCCGCGCAACTGCGCCAGACGCTCAATTCGGCCGAAGGCGCGGCTACATCGCTGTCGGCGACGCTCAACGACGCGCGGCCCGCCGCGCGCCAGCTCAGCGAAAGCACGCTGCCCGCCGCCGAGGCGACCTTGCGTGACTTGCGCGAAACCAGCCGCGCGCTGCGCAGCGTGACCGAGCGGATCGAACGCGAGGGCGCCGGCGCGCTTCTCGGCGGCCAGAAGCTCCCCGACTACGAGCCCAAGTGAGGACCCGCATGACCATCGCCCGCATCTGCCTCACGCTCGGCGCGAGCGGCCTGCTCGCCGGGTGCCTGAGCCTCGGCGGCAAGACCCCGGACAGCCTGCTCGGCCTCACTCCCGCCGCCACGGTGGCGCCCGGCACCACGATCAGCGGCGACGTCGCCCGCGCGATCGCGGTGGTCGAGCCGGAGACCCCGGCCAAGCTCGCCAACACCCGCGTGCCGGTGCAGATCGACGATACCAACGTCGCCTACGTCAAGGACGCCGTGTGGGTCGACAAACCCGCCCGGCTGTTCCGCCGGTTGCTCGGCGAGACCATCCGGGCCCGGGGCAACCGGCTGGTGATCGATCACGACGACCCCGCGCTGACCCCGACGAACCAGCTGCGCGGTACGCTGATCGATTTCGGCTACGACGCGCGCTCGTCGAGCGTGGTGGTGACTTACGACGCGGTGCGCGACGTCAACGGCACCGCGGTCACCACCCGCCGCTTCTCGGCCACCGTGCCCGGCGTCACCCCCGAAGCCGCCCCGGTCGGCGCCGCGCTCAACCAGGCCGCCAACGAAGTCGCCGGCCAGGTGGCGGACTGGGTGGGCTGAGGGCCCCCGCGCCTTAACCCGGGCAGCGGCTGTCGCGCTGGGGCGGGGCGCTGGTGCGGGTCTGCCAGCTGCCGTCGGGCGCCTGATACTTTTCCCCCGGCGCGGTGCGGGCGATCGCGAGGCAGCCGGCGGTGAGCGCGTATTCCTCGAGCGTGGCGTTCGCCGCGCGCGCCTTCTCGGCGTAGAGCGCGCGGCGCTTGATGTTGATCTCGCTGACGATCCGCTGGAGCGCGGGCGTGCCGGCGCCGACGATCCCGAGATAGCCGTCCATCTTCTCGCCCACCTGGCCGGCGGCGCGCGCCGCGTCGTCGGCGGGGGCGCGCGGGGCCAGCGCGGGTGCGGCAGCGAGGCCGGCAGCGGCGGCGATGATCAGAAGCCTGCGCATCAGAAAATGTCCTCGTTTTCCTCGATCGTGCTCTCCGCGTCGGCGGCGAGCCGGTAGATCACTTCCTGCCGGATGTTGACGTTGAGCTCGATCACGATCGGCTTGTCGGGCGCGGTCACCTGCACGCACCCGGCGAGCGTGCCCAGCATCAACCCCGCCAGCGGCAGCACCGCGGCCCCTCGCCATCTCCGTCCCGCCGCATCCACGCGCGGGGTCATCGCAAGGCGCCGAGGCCGGGTCAATTCGGATCGGATCATGGCCGTTTCTCGCTTTCGGGGGTCTGAACGGGGGACGGGCCGGGAACGAGGTCGGCCGGCGTGATGTCGGGCGGCGGAGCGGTCGTGGCGCGGCGCAGCACGCGGCCGTCGTCGGTCAGCAGCCCGAGATCGCGCGGATCGCGCACCGAGGCGGGATCGTACATCGCCTTGACCGAGGTGATCAGCTGATAAAACGGCGCGCGGACGTTGACGTTGAAGCGGATCGGCAGGTTCTCGAACCGGCGGGTGATGAAGTTGCGCTTCGCCCCCGCGCCCTGCTTGACCCCGTCGAACCGCACCCGGGTGACGATCTCTCCGGTGAGGTTGCCGTCCATCGCGATCGACATCTGCTGGTAATCGAGCGATTTCAACGCGTCGAACGCGAAATTTGCCATCGTGCCGAGGTTCTCGCGAGTGAGGGCGCCGACGTACGACACGTTGCCGCCGGGCGCCCGGGCGATCAGCAGCCCGCCTTCGATCCGCCCGTTGCCCGAGCGGTCGAAGACGATCGGCACGGTGCCGTCGAACGTGCCGGTGGCGGCGATGTTGTCGAGCTCCATCCGCTCGACGAACTGCGCCGCCTCGAGCCCCTCGATCTCGAACACGTAGCGCCGCTCCTCGCTCGCGCCCAGGTTGAGGTCGAGCGCGCGCAAGGTGAGCGTGCCGCCCATGAAGGGCCAGCTCGCGCCTTCGACCGCGAGCAGGCGCCCCTCGCGCAAGGAGAACGCCAGTTCGCCCTCGGTCACCTCGATCCCGGGATTGACCGAGCCGACCCGGATGCGCTGCCCCGGCGCGGTGGTGAGGGCGAGGAGGTCGCTGAACTCGACCGTTCCGCTGGCGCCCTTGACCGGGCCGAACGCGGCGGCGAAGTCGAGGCTGTCGCTCGAGAAGGTGCCGCGGCTGGTGACTCCGCGCGCGTCCCATTCGATCCGGCCGCTGCCGCGAACGACCCCGCGGGTGTTGGCGATGACCCCGCGGGCGCGGGGGAACAGGGTAGCGGGCTGCAGCGCTCGGTCGAAGGCAAGGCCCGCCACCGCGAGGTCGGCATGGCCCGCTCCGCTGGCGAGATCGTGCGTGATCGCCACTTCGGTCACCGGGCGGCGCGAGGCGGGCTCGGCTAGCGTCGCGCGCGCGACGATCCGGTTGCCCTGCAAGGTGAGCGCGCCGTCCCCCGCCACCAGCGGGTTGAACCGGGCGACCGGTTCGCGGTCGACGAGGCGGAAGGCGCCGCGTTCGATCTGCAGCGCGCCGCCGGCGTAGCGCCACGCGCCCGAAGTGTCCTGCAAATCGAGCGGAACCGCGAACAGGCGCACGTCGGCCTCGTCGAACCGGCCGCCGATCTCGCGCCCGAAGGTGGCGCTGAGGTTGGCGATGCGGAAGCGGTTAGCGCGCGCCGCGGGACCCAGTGCGACGTCGACCGCGCGGGCGCTCATCGCCCCCGGCCAGGCGAACCCAACCGCGCCCGTGCGCAGCCGGATCGGCGTACCGGCCAGCCGGCCGGCGAGATCGAGCGAGGGCGCACCGGCGGCGATCCGCAGCCCGCGCCCGTCGTGGCGCACGATGGGAGCTCCGCGCGACGGGCACAGCGTCAGCCCGCGCCGCTCGAGCGCCAGTGATGCCAGCACGAGCCGGTCGAAGCGCAGGTCGATGCAGCCGCTCCAAAGCGACAGGCCCTGCCCGTTCCAACTACCGGCGAGCGGCAGCGCGAGACCCTGCGCCGAGCCGCCGGGGAGCGGCCCGCTGGCGAGTGCGCGGCCGGAGAAGCCGAGCGCGCCGCCCGGCCCCTGCGCCAGCACCAGCTCGGGGATGGCGAGCACGCTGCCGCCGGCGGCGTAGGGCGCCATCCGCAGCCGGAGCACCGCGCCGCCGCCGCCCGCGCGCTCCATCCGCCCAGCGATCCGCGGCAGCCCCGCGCCCCCGGTGGCGAGGTTGCCGGCAAAACGCGGAGCCCCGCGCGCGGGAAAGCTCGCTTGCGCCCGGCTCAGCGCGAGCAAGGTCGCGCCGCTTCCGCCGCGCAGCGCGGCCTGCGGGATCACAACGGTGGTCCCGCCGGCGTTGGGGGGGGGCGGG
>JBGSBH010000118.1:0-7131 GCA_041730635.1 Cypionkella sp. | reverse complement strand
CGAAGATCGCCGGGCGGGTGGCCGACAGCACCGCGCCGTGGCTGGTCCGGCCGCTGGTCCGGCGCTTCATCGATACGTACGGCGTCGACATGGGCGAGGCGGCCGAGCCCGCCGAAGCCTATCCCAGCTTCAACGCCTTCTTCACCCGGGCGCTGAAGCCCGGCGCGCGCCCGCTGGCCGACGCCGAACGGTTCATCCTGAGCCCCGCCGACGGCGCGGTGAGCCAGGCCGGCCCGATCGCCGGCGGGCGCATCGTCCAGGCCAAGGCGCGCGATTATTCGGTCGCCGAGTTGCTCGCGGGCGACCCGGCGCACGCGGCGCGCTTCGAAGGCGGGCGCTTCGCGACGATCTACCTCTCCCCGCGCGACTACCACCGGGTGCACATGCCGGTGGCGGGCACGCTGCGGCAGACGCGCTATGTCCCGGGCGACCTGTTCTCGGTCAACGCGGTCACCGCCGAGGGGGTCGAGCGCCTGTTCGCGCGCAACGAGCGGCTGGCTTGCCTGTTCGACACCCCGCTGGGGATGGTCGGGCTGGTGATGGTCGGCGCGATGATCGTCGCCGGGGTGGAAACCGTGTGGGGCGGGCGGCAGGCGGCGCACGGCCGCGCGATCGAGGAGCGCGCGTTCGCCGATGGGCCCCGCTTCGTCGCCGGCGACGAAATCGGTCGCTTCTACCTCGGCTCGACCGTGGTGCTGCTGTTCGAGCCGGGCCGGATCGAGTGGCTGCCCGAACTCGCGCCGGGCGCCACTGTTCGCATGGGCCAGGCGATCGCTACGCGGCTTCAGCCGAACGCCGGCGCGTAACGCACCGTGCCCCGCGGTGCCGCGCCCGCGAGGATCAACCGCTGGAAGTAGGCCGCCGGCGGCCCGGGATAGGCGAGCTCGGGATCGTGCACGAAGCCGAACCGCCGGTAGTAGGCCGGATTGCCGAGCACCACGACGCCGCGCGCGCCGCGAGCGCGCAGCTTGCCCAGCCCGGTCTCGATCAACCGCGCGCCGATGCCGCATCGTTGCCGCTCCGGCACGACGCTGACGGGCCCGAGCCCGTACCAGCCCGGGGAGGCATCGCTGATCGAAACCGGGGAGAACGCGATGTGGCCGACGATCTCACCGCGAACTTCCGCGACGAGCGATAGCGCGAGGTCGCCGGCGCTGCGCAGCGCGGTCACGATCGCGGGCTCGCGCCCGGCGCTATAGGGCCGGCCTGCGAAAGCGGCCTCGGTGACCGCGCCGATCGCCGTTTCGTCGCCCGCCCGCTCGGCGCGCACGAGGCTCACGGCAGCAGGTGCCCCGCGCGGTCGCGCTTGGTGGCGAGATAGCGGGCGTTGTGGGGACCCGCGGGCAGCCGGTGGGGCACGCGCTCGGCGACCTCGACCCCCGCTGCCTCGAGCGCGGCGACCTTGGCCGGGTTGTTGGTCATCAGCCGCACCGAACGCGCGCCGAGCAGTTGCAGCATCCGCCCGGCGACCGGAAAGTCGCGCGCCTCGTCGGGCAGGCCAAGCCGGCGGTTGGCGTCGATCGTGTCGAACCCGGCGTCCTGCAGGCGGTAGGCGCGCAGCTTGTTGACGAGGCCGATCCCGCGGCCCTCCTGCCGCAGGTAAAGCACCACGCCCCAGCCGCCGACGCGCGCCTCTTCGGCGGCGGCATGAAGCGCCGCGTCGAGCTGCGGGCCGCAATCGCATTTGAGGCTGCCAAGCACGTCGCCGGTCAGGCATTCGGAATGAAGCCGGACCAACGGCGGCCGGTCGCTTGCCGGCGCGCCGAACACCAGCGCCACGTGTTAGCGCAGGTCGTCGATGCTGCGGAAGGCGACGATCTCGCACTCCTCGCCGGCCGCGACGGGCAGGTGCGCGCGGGCGGCGATCGCCAGCCGCGCAGGGTCGGCCAGCGCATCGAGATCGGCGGGGGCGAACGGCTGCGGTTCGCCCGCTTCCTCCGGATCGACCAGGAACGCGGGGAGGATCCCGGCTCGGCGGGCGAGCTCGAGCGCCGCCGCGGCCTCATCGCGCCAGTCGAGCGGCTCGGCCTTGTACGGGCCCTTGAGCGGCGTCGCCAGATCGAGCGCGGGATCGGCCAGCGCCCGCGCCGCGGCGAGATCGAACGGCGCGGCCGCGCGCACCAGCACCGGCGCCTCGGGCACCGCCGCCTCGCGCTGGTTGGCGAGCTTGAGGGTCTCGGCCCGCGCGGCGCCGATCAGCATGCATGTCGCCCGCGCGGCTTCGGCGACCGCGGTCTCCGCCGGGAGCAGCACCCGCCCGCCAGCCAGCGCCAGCGGCCAGCCGTGGCGCAAGGCATCGATCGCCAGCGCCGCCCGGCGCGACGGCGACGGACCCGGCGCCGCCGCGCTCAGAGCGCGAACTCCGTCACCAGCGGCACGTGGTCGCTGGGGCTGTCCCACCGGCGGGTTTCCTCGACGAACCGATGGCTCACCGCGTGGCGCGAAAGCTCTGGGCTGGCCCACATGTGATCGAGGCGGCGGCCCTGGTCCTTCTGCCGCCAGAACGAGCGGTAGGACCACCAAGTGTAGTTGCGCTGGGGCGCGGGAAGGAAGGTGCGGCCGAGGTCGGCCCAGCCGTGCGCGTCCATCAGCCGGCCGAGCGCCGCGACCTCGACCGGGGTGTGGCTGACGACCTTGAGCAGCGCCCTGTGGTCGTAGACGTCGCATTCGAGCGGGGCGACGTTGAAATCGCCCACCAGCAGCGTCGGCCGGTCGAGCGCGTCGGCCCACCGCGCCATCCGCTCGAGGAAGTCGAGCTTCTGCCCGAATTTGGCGTTCACCGCCCGGTCGGGCACGTCGCCGCCGGCGGGAATGTACACGTTTTCGACCACCACGCCGCACGCTTCGAGCACCACGCCGACATGGCGCGCCTCGCCGTTGTCCTGCCAGTCGTGACGGTTCAGCTCGCGAAAGGGCAGCCGGCTGACGGTGGCGACGCCGTGGTAGCCTTTCTGCCCGTGGATCGCCTGGTGCACATAGCCGAGCTCCGCCAGCGCCGCCGCGGGGAACTGATGCTCCTGGCACTTGATCTCCTGCAGGCACAGCACGTCGGGCATCTGCTCGCGCGCAAACCGCACGACCTGGTCGATCCGCAGGCGGACCGAGTTGATGTTCCAGCTGGCGACGGAGACCATGGCCCGCGGATAGCACCGCCGCGCGACGTCGCAATGGCCATGAAAAAACCCTCGCGCCGGGGGCACTGGCGCGAGGGTTCGTTCTGAGCGTTCGTCACGCTGTGCGGGAGGTCTTGATCGAGGTCAGGGCAACAGGGGGGAAACCCGCCTCCGAACCATTCCGCACCACCGGATTTAGAGCGCCTCGGCTTTCACCCGCATGAACGCCTCGCGTCGGTTGGTCGCAACCGGCGAACAATGCGCGTCGGAACGTGTCCTAGCGGCGACCGCCGGTTCGACGCGGGTCCTTGAAGGTGAACGCGCTGTCCGCCACCGCGCCGCCGTAGCGCTGGTTCGACAGCCGCACGGTCGTCCGCCCGTTCTGCGAATCGAGCGCCACCCAGCTCACCAGCTCGAGCCCGCCCGGCGCCGAGGCGTCGCGCACGAATACCAGCGTGATGACGCCGAATTCGGGCCGCTTGGTGTCGCGCACCTCGACCCCGATCACGTTGTCGCCGCCCTGGGGGACCAGCTTGCCGTAACGCTTCACGTCGCGGCTGGGGTCGAGCAGCGCGCCGAGCGGCGAGTTCGAGATCGGCCAGCGCTGGACCTGCTTGACCTCGTAGTCGACGAGGTACAGCGACTTGCCGTTCGAAACGACCAGCATGTCGGCGCCTTTGCCGTACTCGAAGCGGATCTTCCCGGGCCGCTTGAGGGTCAACTTGCCCGACAGGGTCTGCCCCTTGCGGTCGGTCTGCGTGAAGTCGGCGGTCATCGTCGAGATGCCGCGCAGTGCGGCGACCGCCTGGTCTAGCTTGTCGGCCTGCGCCGCCGCGGGGGCGGCGGGGATGGTCACGAGCGCGGCGGGCACGCCGATGGCAAGCGTGCCGGCAAGCGCGGCGCGCAGGGGAAAACGGGTGAATTTTGGCAAGATCATCATGCTCCGGCGAATGGCAACGGAGCGTTGAACCGCCTCTGAACCCTGCTGGTTCCGGCGGTTCAGCAAGATCACTTGATCTTGGCTTCCTTGAACTCGACGTGCTTCTTCGCCACCGGGTCGTACTTGCGGAAGGTGAACTTCTCGGTGTGGTTGCGCGGATTCTTCTTGGTCACGTAGAAGAAGCCGGTGTCGGCGGTCGAGACCAGCCGGATCTTGACGGTTGCGGGCTTCGCCATGGCGCTTTCCTGATTCGCTGAGCGGCCCCAGAGGTTCAGCCAGACTGGGGCCACAAATACCAAGGGCGGCGCACGCGCACCGCCCGTCGGGCGCGGCCATTGGTGCAAGCGAAGGCGAAAGTCAAGCGCGTGGGCCGCCTACCAGTCGACTTTGCCGCGCCCCGCCTTGACCGCTCCGCGCGACTTCTTCTCCTTCAGTCGCGCTTCCTTGCCCACCCGGTTGAGGCGGCTCTTGGCGCGCGGAGCCGGTGCTTCGAACGCCGCCCGGATCAGCGCCTCGAGCCGGTCGCGCGCATCCGCCCGGTTCGCCTCCTGCGTGCGAAAGCGGCGCGCGGTGAGCACGATCTCCCCTGCCGCGGTCATCCGGCTGCCCGCCGCGCTTTTCAGGCGGGCGAACACGGGCGGCTGGAGGCGCAGCGCGAAGACATCGAGCCGCAGTTGCACCGCCGTCGCGACCTTGTTGACGTTCTGGCCGCCCGGCCCCGAAGCGGCGATGAAGCTCTCCTGCGCCCCCGCGAGCGCGCGGGCGACCGCCACGTCCGCCTCACGCATCGGCGAAGCCGCGCGCGGCGAAGTCTGCCGGCAGGGGGGCGGCCGCCGCGATCGCCGGCTTCCCCTCGCGCGGCACGACGAGCCCGGCGGCGTGAAGCATCGTGCGCGGGGCCGAGCCCTCGCGGCCATAGACCGGATCGCCGAGCAGCGGCAGGCCAAGGCCGCTGGCGGCGTGGACGCGGATCTGGTGGGTGCGACCGGTCTCCGGGGTGAACTCGACCAGCGCGCGGCCGTCCCGCACCGCCAGCCGGCGCCAGTGCGTCACCGCCGGCTTGCCCTTGCGCGCGGGGATTATCCGCCAACCCTTTTCCGCCGAGCTGATCTTGGCGAGCGCCAGTTCGATCGTCCCGCCCTCTTGCGCGGGCACCCCGTCGAGGATGCCAAGATAGCGCTTCTCCACCCGCCGCCCCTCGAACGCGCGCCCGAACCGGGCGAGCGCCTTGGGATTGCGCGCCAGTAGCAGGCAGCCGCTGGTGTCGGTGTCGAGCCGGTGGACCGGCGCCGGGTCGCGCCGGAAGCCCAGGCGCAGTTCCGCCAGGTGATCCTCCAGCGAGCGGCCCCCCGCGCGCGGCCGCTCGATCGGCAGCCCCGCGGGCTTGTCGATCACCAGCGCCTCGCCGTCCTCGTAGAGCAGCGCGATCAAGCGAGAAGCCGCGCCGGCTGCAGGCCCCGCACCGCATTGCCGAGCAGAAAGCCGCCGGCGAGGTCGTCGAGCGTCAGCTCGGCTTCGCGCGCTTGCCCTGCGTCAAGCAGCGAACGGCGCAGCACGCCCGGCAGCAGCCCCAGCGCGGTGGGCGGGGTCAGCAGCACGCCGTCGCGCTCGACGAACAGGTTCGCGCGCATCGCCTCGGTCACCTGGCCGTCGTCGCGGACGAACAGGGCCTCGTCCGCCCCGTGCGCGTGCGCCGCGTCGCGCCCGGCATCGTAGAACCAGCGGTCGGTGGTCTTGTGCGCCAGCCGCAGGTCACCGGGATCGACCGGCAGCGGCAGCGCAATGCACTCGATGGGCTCCAACGCAGGCTCGCCCAGCGGCTGTGCCTCCAGGGCGATCTCGCCGCTGCGGGCGAGCAGCAGGCGCAGCTTGGCCGGCGCCTCGAGCTCGAAGCACAGCGCCTGGATGCGGTTGCGCGCCGCATGGCGATCGAACGCGAAGCCGAGCGCGGCGGCGCTGGCCTTGATCCGCTCGAGATGAAGCTCGAGCAGCGCGATGCCCTCGTCGGGATCGAAGCGCATCGCCTCGATCAGGTCGAATCCCGCGGCGGCCCCCAGCGTGAAGCCGGCCTTGACCAGGCTTTCGCGCCATTCGGGCTGCGGCTCGCTGTCGGCGACGATCGCCGCGCCCACCCCGAGCACGGCCGTGCCGTGGCCGTTCTCGCTCTCGCTCAGTCGGAGCGTGCGGATGGCGACGCTGAACGCGGCGTCGCCGCCCCCGCCTTCGCCCGGCGGCCCGATCCGCCCGATCGCCCCGCAATAAGGCCCGCGCGCATCGCGCTCGGTCCGGTCGATCAGCTCCATCGCGCGGATCTTGGGCGCCCCGGTGATCGAGCCGCAGGGGAACAACGCCCGCACGAGATCCATCGCGCCGCGTCCTTCGGCGAGTCGCGCGCGTACGGTGGTGACCATCTGGTGCACGGTCGGATAGCTCTCGACCGCGAACGGCGCCTCCACCCGCACGCTCGCCGGCTCGGCCACGCGCGACAGGTCGTTGCGCATCAGGTCGACGATCATCAGGTTCTCGGCCCGGTCCTTCGGCGACTGGGCGAGTTCCGCGGCCGCGGCGCGGTCGGCCGCCGGGTCCGCGGCGCGCGGCCGGGTGCCCTTCATCGGCTTCGCCTTCGCCTCGCGGCCCCGGAGGCTGACGAACAGCTCGGGCGAAAGGCTGAGCAGCCAGTGCTGCCCGTCGAACACCACCCCGCCGTACCCGCTCCGCGCGTCCTCGCGCAGCCGGGCGTAGAGCGCCAGCGGATCGCCGCGGAAGCTTCCGGCGAGCGGGAAGGTCAGGTTCGCCTGGTAGATGTCGCCGGCGCGGATCGCGTGCTGCAGCGCTTCGAACGCCGCCTGGTGGCCGGCGGGCGAGAGCTGCGGCTCGAGCGGGCCGAGCGAGGCAGCGCCGCCGGCGCGCTCGGCCAGCCAGCCGGGCACATCGGCGGCCGCGATCGTGCGTCCCCGGTCGAACAGGCCGAGCCACACCAACGGGCCCGCCGCGCCGGCCCGGGCGTCGGCCAGCGGGGCCAGCCGGTCCTCCAGCGCCAGGCCCGCTTCGTAGGCGATATAGCCCGCCAGGGTGCCG
>JBGSBH010000117.1:0-7136 GCA_041730635.1 Cypionkella sp. | reverse complement strand
CGGGTGCCGGATACGAAAGGACAGGCGAAACGCCTCCCCCAATAGCTCACGGGCCGCTACGAAGCGGTCGATGAAGGCTGGCACGGCAGCGAGGCTGTCTTCCGCATGCACCTCGAGCAAGCGAGAGAACTTCACTTTATTCCATAGCGCGTTGCCGACCTCGCAGAGAGCCCAATCCGGAGCGATGCGTTCGTCATCCCGGTCTAGCAACGCTAAGGCAGCAGCGGTACCTGGCTCTTCGACGACCAATTTCACGAGAACGCTGGCGTCAATGACCAGCGGCATCGGCCCACCCGTCGTCTGTCCATCGGCCTCCGTGGGTATCCCGGTACCGACGGATTATCAGGCTGCTGTCGCCTTGCGGTGCATCGTGCGGCGTCATGGCGCGCAGGCGCTGGGAAAGCGCCTTGAGCTCGTCAGCGCTGGCTCTCACGGCGGGTTTGGCGCGGCGAAGAGCTTCGCGAAGCTCGGCTTCGAGCGACCGGCCGTTTGACTTGGCCGCGGCACGATAGGCCGCGAGAACCTCGTCTTCGATGTTGCGAACCAGTGCCTGTCCCATGCGCTTATGATAGCACTCCGCTATCAACGCAGCAAGCTCACCCCTTCTTGAGGCACCGCCGGCCGAGCAGCTCGGCGATCTGGACCGCGTTGAGCGCCGCGCCCTTGCGCAGGTTGTCGCTCACCACCCAGATATTGAGCCCGTTGTCGACCGTCGGATCCTCGCGCACGCGGGAGACGAACGTGGCCCCGTCGCCGACGCATTCGACCGGCGTGATGTACCCGCCGGGCTCGCGCTTGTCGATCAGCATGACCCCGGGTGCCTCGCGCAGGATGTCCTGCGCCTGGGCCGCCGAGATCTCGTTCTCGAACTCGATGTTGACCGATTCCGAGTGCCCGACGAACACCGGCACCCGCACGCTGGTGGCGGTGAGCTTGATCCGGGGATCGAGGATCTTCTTGGTCTCGACGGTCATCTTCCACTCCTCGGTGGTCGAACCGTCGTCGAGGAAGTCGCCGCCGTGGGGGATCACGTTGAAGGCGATCTGCTTGGGATAGACCTGCGCGTCGACCGGATCGCCGACGAAGATCGCCCGGCTCTGGTTGAACAGCTCGTCCATCCCCTCGCGCCCGGTGCCCGAGACCGACTGATAGGTCGAGACGACCACCCGCTTGATGGTCGCGAAATCGTGCAGCGGCTTCAGCGCCACCACCAGCTGCGCGGTCGAGCAGTTGGGATTGGCGATGATGTTCTTCGCCGCGTAGCCGTCGATCGCTTCGGGGTTCACCTCCGGCACGATCAGCGGGATGTCCGGGTCCATCCGGAAGGCGGAGCTGTTGTCGATCACCACACAGCCGGCCGCCGCGGCCCTGGGCGCATAAGTCTTGCTCGGGCCGCCCCCGGCGGAGAACAGCGCGATGTCCCAGCCGGCGAAATCGAAGTGCTCGATGTTCCTGACCTTGAGCATGCGCCCGGTCTCGCCGAACTCTATCTCGCTTCCCGTGGAGCGCGGGCTGGCGACCGCGGCGATCTCGTCGAGCGGGAACTCGCGCTCGGCGAGCACGGCGAGCATCTCGCGGCCCACGTTGCCGGTCGCGCCGACCACTGCCACCCGGTAACCCATCGTATCGCACTCCTCGTATCCGGCACCGCGCCCTAGCGGCGCTTCGGCAGGCGGCAATCGCAGTTAAGTTTGACCGGCGCAAAGCAAAGGGCGCCCCGACTTGTGCCGAGGCGCCCCGTGCGATTTCCGGTCGGTGAGGCGGGGATCAGCCCTGGTGCCCGACGTTCTCGCGGCGCTCGGCGATGCGCGCGCGCTTGCCGGTGCGGCCGCGCAGGTAGTAGAGCTTCGCCCGCCGCACGACGCCGCGGCGAACCACGGTGATGCTCTCGATGTTGGGCGAATAGAGCGGGAAGACGCGCTCGACACCCTCGCCGAAGCTCATCTTGCGCACGGTGAAATTGCTGTTGATGCCCCGGTTCGAGCGGGCGATGCAGACGCCTTCGAAGTTCTGGGTGCGGGTGCGGTTGCCTTCGACCACGCGCACGCCCACGCGCAGCGTGTCGCCGGCGCGGAATTCGGGGACTTCCTTGCCTTCGGACAGGGCGCCGATGGCTTCGGCTTCGAGTTGCTGGATCAGGTTCACTGGTCCGGTTCCTTCGTTTCGCGCTGCGCACCAGAGGCAGGCTGGCCCCGAGCGCCACTGTAGCGCTCCCAAAGGTCCGGCCTGCGTAGCCGTGTATCGGTCTCCGCCGTGGCCTTGCGCCAGGCGGCGATCCTCGCATGATCCCCCGATCGCAGCACTTCGGGGATCGTGCGCCCTTCCCATGTCGATGGTCGGGTGTACTGCGGGTATTCGAGCAGCCCTTCTTCGAAGGATTCCTCGGCCCCGCTGGTGGGCGCGCCCATTACGCCGGGGATCAGGCGAATGCAAGCGTCGAGGATCGCGAGCGCGGCGGGCTCGCCGCCCGACAGGACGATGTCGGCGAGGCTCACTTGCTCGATCGCGGGGCGCGCCTCGAACAGGCGCTCGTCGAAGCCCTCGAACCGGCCGCACAGGATGACGACGCCGGGGCCCGCGGCCAGCTCGCGGACGCGCGCCTGCGTGATCGGCGCCCCGCGCGGGGTCATCGCGAGCACGGGGCGCCCGCCCCCCGCGCTGTCGAGCGCAGCCGCCAGCACGTCGGGCTTGAGCACCATCCCCGCCCCGCCGCCCGCCGGCGTGTCGTCGACCGTGCGGTGCCGGTCGGCGGCGAAGTCGCGGATCTGCACGGTCTGGAGCGTCCAGTCGCCCCGCTCCAGAGCGCGGCCGGCGAGCGAAGTGCCCAGCGGGCCGGGAAACATCTCCGGATACAGCGTTAAGACGGTGGCGGCGAAGCTCATCAGTCGAAAACGCGGGGTAACTCTTTCGTCCGGCGACGACGGCAAATGGAATATGCTAGCAGATGCGCGGTCAAAATCCCGCTTGCAGCGTAAAGAGCCAGACCGAAAATGAAAGATTTCAACAGATGCACTAGGTCTAGATTTTGAGCGTGAGTGATCAGGACAATGCCCAACATTATGAGAAGTGTGGGAAAAAGCCCTATTGCGAAGACAAGTAATCCCCAAGGTCGTGCGGACGCCCTTCTCCTAAAGCCTAGAACAAGCATCGCAGATGCAAGGGCGCACGCTGCCATCCACATCCATTGGGCCGGGTCAGTGAGTACGTCGAGCACGGCTCGCTTGTAGCCTTCCGGGCACCTCTATGCCATCCTGGCGTTTACGCCCCATGGACGAAACGACCGCGCCGGACGACTGCATCATCATCGGCGCGGGCCCTGCGGGGCTGACCGCGGCGATCTATCTCGCCCGCTACCACCTCTCGATCCGCTTGTTCGACAGCGGCACCAGCCGCGCCGCGTGGATTCCCTGCACGCACAATCATGCGGGGTATCCCGACGGAATCGAAGGCAAGGAGCTGCTCCGAAGGATGCGCGAGCAGGCGAGGAAGTACGGCGCCATCCGCGAGGAGAAGACGGTCGAGCACCTGGCGAAGGTCCGCGACCACTTCATCGTCGGCACCAGAGAAGGCACTTACCGGGCGCGCTCGGTGCTGCTGGCGACGGGCGTGGTCAACCGCCGGCCCGACGCGCTCGCCAACGACCTCCACGACGAGGCGCTCGCCCGCGGCCTGCTGCGCTACTGCCCGGTGTGCGACGGCTACGAAGTCACCGACAAGCGGATCGCGGTGATCGGCTCGGGCCGGCACGGCACCGCCGAGGCGATCTTCCTGCGCGGCTTCACGAAGGATATCACCCTCGTGTGCCCCCGCGGTGAGCACGAGCTCGACAACCCCTGCCGCGCGGAGCTCGCCGATGCGGGAATCGTGGTGGAGGACGGGCCCTGCGGCGGGTTCGCCATCGAAGGCGACAGGCTGGCGTTCGACACCGCCGACAAGCGGCTTGCGTTCGACAGCGTCTACCCCGCGCTCGGCAGCCACGTCCGCTCCGAGCTGATCGGGCTGATCGGCGCCGACAGCGACGAGGACGGCTGTCTGCTGACGGACGATCATTACGAAACGAGCGTCCCCGGGCTGTTCGCCGCCGGCGACGTGGTCAAAGGGCTCGACCAGATCAGCAACGCGATGGGCCAGGCCGGCGTGGCGGCGACGACGATCCGCAATCACCTGGCGAAGGAACGCCCGATCCGCCGTTAATGAGGCAAGGTCCAGTTTTCCGCCCTGAGCCCAGGCACGTCGGCGAAGTCGATCTCGTTGTTGGTGATAACCGTGGCACCGATGCTCAACGCGTGCGCGGCGAGTAGCCGGTCGAAACGGGCACGCTTGAACGGGAGCGTCGCGTAAGCCCGGGCCGCCGCCTCATCGAACGGCAGGATGGGAATGCGACGCACGAACTCGGCTAGCACGTCGACCGGAGGTGGCTTTCCCAGCTCCGAACCCAGCGCAATTTCGCCGAAGCTGATTGCCGATATCGCGACCTCATCATCGGCGCACTCGGCAAGACGAGTGCCCAATGAAGCAAAGGCTCCCGACATCGCGTAGACGGCGCAGTCACTGTCGATGAGGTAGCGGATCACCGCGAACCTAACGCCTTGCGCCTCGCGATCGCGCTTGGACGCTCGTCAAAATCCAGTCGCGGCGGCGGGACCAAGCCAGGCGCCTTGCCCCAGAACCCGCTGATGTCGAGACGCTTCCTAGGCACCTCTTCGGGTTCGACGACGAATCCGGTGCGCTCTTCGCGCAGCACCATCGTCGATCCCTCCTTGAGCCCCAGCGCCTTCGGCAGCCGCAACGCCAGCGAATTGCCTGACCTGAACACTTTGGCGCGATATTCGCGGCTCATCGCCCTCTCCGTATATACGCGGCGTATATACTAGACGAGGAAGGCCGGGTCAACGAGGGCGCGAGTGCCATCCCATTCGGGCACCGCGTCGGGGTTCATCGGCGCCATCGCGCGCTTGCCGTTGGGTAGCTCGACCTCGAGGACATCGCCGGCGCCGAAATTCTCGACGCCGATCACAGTGCCGAGCGGCTCGCCCTGGGGCGACACCACCGGCAGGCCGATCAGGTCGGCATGGTAGTACTCGCCCTCCTCGAGCGGGGGCATCGCCGAACGCGGTACGGTAAGCGTGGTGCCACGCAGCTTCTCCGCCGCGGTCCGGTCGGCGATCTCAGCGAAGCGGGCGATCGCGCCGCCCTTGCCGTCGTCGCGCGCCTTCAGGAGGTTCAGCATGCCGTCGTTGAACGAGCGATAGCGTCCGAGCGCGGCAACGCCTTCGCCGAACAGCTTCAAGCGGACTTCGCCCGTCACCCCGTGCGCGCCGGCGATGGCGGCGAGGGTGACGGGCTTGTCCATCGAGGTTACCCCTCGGCCTGCTCGGCGCTGCCTTCGACGGGCTCTTCCGAGCTCGCCTTCAAGGTGCTGCCCTCGTCCGGCTCGGCGGCGCCTTCGGCCGGCGCATCGCTACTGGGAGCGGCTTCCTCGGCCGGCGCTTCGGCAACGGTCTCCTCGACCTCGGGCTCGGGCGCGGCGGCGGCGGCGGCCGCTGCCTCGGCGGCCTCGGCAGCCTTCGCCGCGCGCTCCTCGGCGCGTTCCTTGGCGGCTTCGCCCGGCTCACCCTTCTTGGGGTTGTTGCGCGCAGGCCGTTCGCGGATCCCGGCGGCGTCCAGGAAGCGCGCGACGCGGTCCGACGGCTGGGCGCCGACCGAGAGCCAGTGCTTTGCGCGCTCGCCGTTGAGCTTTACGCGCTCGTCGGAATCCTTCGGCAGCAGCGGGTTGTAAGTGCCGATCTGCTCAAGATACTTGCCGTCGCGCGCCGCGCGGCTGTCCGCGACCACGATGCGATAGTACGGCCGCTTCTTAGCGCCACCGCGCGACAGCCGGATTGCAATTGCCATTGTCTGCTACCTTTCCATTCTAACTTACGAAAATCACTTCTTCTTCATCAGGTCCTGCAGGTTGGACGGCAGTCCGCCGCCGCCCAGGCCGGGAAGCGCCGGCCCACCGCCGCCGCCCCCCATGCCCATTCCTCCGAGAGCGCCGCCAAGCCCTCCCTTGCCGAACGCGACGGCGAGGCCCTTGAAGCCGCCCATCTTGCGGATCTGCTTCATCGCGCGGGCCATTTCCTGGTGCATCTTGAGCAGCTTGTTGACGTCCTGCACGTCGAGCCCGGCGCCCGCCGCGACCCGTTTCTTGCGCTTGGCGTTCATCAGTTCGGGCCGCGCGCGTTCCTGCGGGGTCATCGAGCCGATCAGCGCGTCCATGTGAACCAGCACTTTGTCCTCGACGCCGCTCTGGGCCATCGCCGCCTTGGCCTTCTTCATCCCCGGCAGCATGCCGGCGAGCATGCCAAGGCCGCCCATGTTCTGCATCTGCTTCAGCTGCATGCGCAGGTCGTTGAGGTCGAACTGGCCCTTGGCCATGCGCCTGGCGAGCGCTTCGGCCTCTTCCTCCTTGATCGCGGTGGCGGCGCGCTCGACCAGGCTGACGACGTCGCCCATGCCGAGGATGCGGTCGGCCACGCGGCCGGGATGGAACGCCTCGAGCGCATCGAGCTTTTCCCCGGTGCCAGCGAACTTGATCGGCTTGCCGGTGACGTGCCGCATGCTGAGCGCCGCACCGCCGCGCGCATCGCCGTCCATGCGGGTGAGGATCACGCCCGTCAGCGGCACCTCGCCCGAGAACGACTGCGCGACGTTGACGGCGTCCTGCCCGGTCAGGGCGTCGACCACCAGCAGCACCTCGGTCGGCGCGGAGACGCCGGCGACCGCCTTCATCTCGTCCATCAGCGCCTGGTCGACATGGAGGCGGCCGGCGGTGTCGAGCAGCAGCACATCGATGTTCTGGAGGCGCGCCGATTCGAGCGCGCGGCGGGCGATGTCGACCGGCTGCTGGCCCTTGACGATCGGCAGGGTCGCCACATCGACCTGCGTGCCGAGCACCGCGAGCTGTTCCTGCGCCGCCGGCCGCGCGACGTCGAGCGAGGCCATCAGCGCCGTCCGCCCGTGCTTCTCGCGGAGATATTTGGCGAGCTTGGCCGTCGTAGTCGTTTTGCCCGAACCTTGCAGGCCGACCATCATGACGACCACCGGTGGCTTGGCGGCGAGGTTCAGCTCTTCGGCAATCGCGCCCCCACCGT
>JBGSBH010000116.1:0-7322 GCA_041730635.1 Cypionkella sp. | reverse complement strand
GCAAGGTACGATACTTGCGCAAGACCGCCGATGGGCAGGTCAAGGCAACGGCGGGATTTATCCATACCGTATCAATCGCACCGACGACCGCCACCCCAACGGCGGGCCTGTTGAGCATTTACGACAACGCTGCTGAGACGGGCACGGTCGTATTCAGCGAATGGGTCTTTGCGACCACGCAGGGGCACTCAATCGTCCAGGTCGGAGAAGCTCTTTTGCATGGTCGATGGCGGACGGTGGCGATACCGTATTGTCTCAGGTCGAACCGCAGCAGGGAACGGTGCTAAGTAGTTCGTCAATTTTTGCTGTCAAAGCCTGATAGGCAACGACGCAGGAGTTGATGTGATGAAACTACTGATACTACAACAGGCAGAACAGCAAACATTGCGCGACATGGGTGTTTTTCATCCGCACCCACGTGTCCGGATACGTGCCCAAGCGATCGTACGATTGACACAGGGACTGACTTTGCAGCAAACCGCGAACGAGTTCCATGTTCATCTGAACAGCATCCGGCCTCGCCACCCAGGGCGGCACCAGGACGCACAGCCACGTGGACGGCTTGCTCGATGCGTTCGGGCAGGATCCTCGCCCGCGCCTCGTTCACCGGCTCGACAAGGACACCAGCGGCGTCCT
Source organism: Cypionkella sp. (assembly GCA_041730635.1). Classification (GTDB taxonomy): domain Bacteria; phylum Pseudomonadota; class Alphaproteobacteria; order Sphingomonadales; family Sphingomonadaceae; genus Tsuneonella. Next base: position 6,686 of record JBGSBH010000116.1, on the reverse strand, counting down.
TCTCGTCGCCCGCACCCCAGGCAGCGCGGCGTTTTTCTCCAAGCGGTTCTCGGGCCGCAGCGCGAAGAAGGTCTATTGGGCGCTCGTCGCGGGGGTGCCCGACGTGGCGCACGGAATGATCGACGCCCCGCTCGCCAAGCAGCCGGGCACCGGCGGCGAGAAGATGCACGTTGACGAGGAAGGCGGCCAGCCTGCGCGCACGCGATACCGTGTGCTTGACCGCGCCGGCAACCGCGCCGCCTGGGTCGAGCTCGAGCCGCTTACCGGCCGCACTCACCAGCTCCGCGCGCACATGGCGGCGATCGGCCACCCGATCGTCGGCGACGGCAAATACGGCGGGCAGGAGGCGTTCCTCACCGGCAGCGTCAGCCGCAAGATGCACCTCCATGCACGGCGGCTGATCATCGACCATCCCGACAGCGACAAGCTCGACGTCACCGCGGAACTGCCCGAACACTTCGCCGCCTCGATGGCCCAACTCGGCTTCGACGAGACGGCCAGCGATGCCGCGCCGACCGAAGGCCCGCCGCCCAAGTCGAAGGAAGAGAGGAAGCAGGCTGCCCGCCAGCACGCCAAGCAGGTGCGCAAGGAGCGGCCTACGCGCCGCGGTCGCGCCGCGGCGAAGCCTTCGCGCAAGCCTGCGCCGAGGGGCAAGCGCTGATGCAGAATTCCTTCGTCATCGCGAGCGAAGCGAAGCGATCCATCACCCGCGGGGTCGATCATGGATTGCCGCGGCCGACCGCTTACGCGGCGACCTCGCAATGATGAGGGAGCGCTGACATGCACCCCAATCCGCTGTTCCGCAGCCACGACCGGGCGCTGATGGAGGCGCTGGTCGACGAGGTCGGCTTCGGTATGGTGTTCCTCACCACGCCCGACGGGCCGCGGGTTGCGCACACGCCCCTGCTCTCGACCGGCGACGGCGCGGTCCAGTTCCATCTGTCGCGCGGCAACGCGCTCGCCCGCTCGCTCGATGGCGCGACCGCGCTGGTCGTAGTTAACGGGCCCGATGCTTACGTGAGCCCGCGGTGGTACGCCGACCGCGCCACGGTGCCGACTTGGGACTACGTCGCGCTCGAGCTCGAAGGCCCGGTGCGGCGCATGGAGCGCGAAGGGCTCGACGCGCTGCTCTATGCGCTGATCGACAAGCATGAGGGGCGGCTCGGCGGCGAGCGCTGGAGCGCCGACGAGGCCCCGCGGGCGCTGTGGGACACGCTGCTCGGCGGGATCATCGGCTTCGAACTGGAGGTGCTCGCCTGGCGCCCGACCCTCAAGCTGTCCCAGAAAAAATCGCCCGAGGAGCGGACAACGATCGCCGCCGGGCACGAGGCGGCCGGCTCACCCGCGCTCGCCGCGCTCATGCGGACGATCCCGACGTGACGCCCGCGAAGCTGATCCCCGCGCTGTTGGCAACGGCCGGGGGCGCCTGCTCCGCGCTCGAGGGGCCGGACTGGCTGGTAGCCGAGGCGCGCTCGCCCGACGGGCAACTCGTTGCCCGGCTGTGGTGCGAGGATTTCTGCGATGTGCCCGAAGCCGCGACGCTGACGGTCTCGCCATCCGGCCGGCCCGTCGAGGTGGAGCGGACGGAGTTCGGCACCGTCGAAGGGGAGATGCCCGACGGCGACGCCCTGCTGCGGATCTTCCGCCGGGAGGCCGAGCGAGCGCCGACGCTCGAATGGACCACTGCGACGACACTGGTGGTTGCCGGTCGGTGCCTGAACGATGGCGACTATCGGCCGCTCGGCGGGATCGAGGCGAATGGCGTGAAAGTAAGAATTGCCGACGAAGCCCCGCCGGGGGCGTGTGGGCGGTCGCGTGACTAGGCGGCTCGCCGTGTTCGACTGCGACGGCACGCTGGTCGATGGCCAGGCGGCGGTATGCGATGCGATGGAGGCCGCGTTCCTTGCGGCCGGTCTTGCTGCCCCCGATCGCCACGCCGTGCGGCGGATCGTCGGATTGAGCCTGCCGCAGGCTGTGCGCCACCTCGCCCCGGATGCCGACCCCCAGCGCCGGGCAGCGGCGGTCGATGCGTACAAGGCAGCCTTTCGAGGGGCGCGCGAGCAGGGCCGGCTCGAGGAGCCGCTGTTCGCCGGGGTCGCCGACCTGCTGCACGACCTCGTCGGCGGCGGCTGGTTGCTGGCGATAGCGACCGGCAAGTCCGACCGCGGGCTCGCCGCCTGTCTCGCCGGCCACGGCATCGCCGAGCGGTTCGCGTCGCTGCAGACGGCCGACCGCCACCCGTCCAAGCCCCACCCGGCGATGCTCGAAGCCGCCCTGGCTGAAGCGGGCGTCGCGGCGGAGCACGCGGTGATGATCGGCGACACCAGCTTCGACATGGCGATGGCCGGATCGGCCGGCGTTCGCGCGATCGGCGTCGCCTGGGGCTACCACGCGCCCGAAGAGCTGCTCGCCGCCGGCGCCGAAGCGGTCGCGCGCGATCCCGCGCATCTCAAGGAGTTGCTCGATGGCTAGCCGCCCCCCGGAAATAGTCCCTCCCACCGATCGCGAGCGGGCCCGGTTCATCGCCCTCAACGCGGTGCGCATCGGGGGCGTCGCGCTGGTGCTGTTGGGGATATTGATCGAGAGCGGGCGGATCGAGCTCCCGCGGGCCGTCGGCTGGGCGTTCCTCGCGGTGGGTCTCGTCGACGTGTTCCTCGTCCCCCGGCTGCTCGCGCGGCGCTGGCGTACCCCCGCGCCATGAAGCGGTTCTGGAACGAGGTGACCGTCGCGCCGGAGGACGGCGGATGGCGCGTGCTGCTCGATGGTCGGGCGATCAGGACGCGGGGCAGCGCCCCCCAGGCGGTCCCCACCCGCGCGCTGGCAGAACAGCTCGCCCACGAGTGGTCCGCGCAAGGCGAGACGGTCGATCCGGCCGCCTTTCCGCTGCGCGAACTGGCCGATCAGGCGATCGACCGGGTCGCGCCGGACAGAGCCCAGGTGATCGCCAAGCTGCTGCGCTTCGCCGAGACCGACACCCTGTGTTACCGGGCGGACCCCGACGAACCGTTGTGGAAGCGTCAGCGCGCGGTGTGGGATCCGATCCTCGAAGCGTTGGAGGCGCGCGAAGGGGTCGCGCTCGAGCGGGTCAGCGGCGTGCTCCACCGGCCGCAGCCGGCGGCGACGCTCGCCGCGTTGCGCCGCCGGCTGGAAGCGCTCGATCCCTTTGCGCTCGCCGCGCTGGAGGAGTTGGCCGGGTTGGCGAGCTCGCTCGTGGTGGGGCTCTCCGCGCTCGATCCCGCGGAGGACCTCGATGCGCTGTGGGCCGCCGCCGAGCTCGAGGAAGCGTGGCAGGCCGAACTGTGGGGCAGCGACGCCCTCGCCGAAGAGCGCCGCGAGCGCCGGCGGGCCGATTTCCTGTGCGCGGGCCGCTTCGCCCACGCGCTCGCCGACTAGCCGCTTCGCGCCGTCAGAACCCGGTCGAGAGCGTCACCGCGACACCGCTGCCGGGCGATGCCCGGCCGGCGATCCGCTGGCGATAGTCGACCGAGACGCGCCCCGGCAGGGGCCCATCGCGCAAGTCGAGCGTCGCGGTCGGCCCGATGTCGAGCCGGCTCGCGCCCCGCTGGGCGCCGCCCCAGCCGCCGGCACCCAGCCGCAGCCGCGCGCCGCCGGTCGCGAGCACCTCGCGCTCGAGGCGCAGTTGCCCGTCGGCGAAGGGCGTGGCGAAGCGGCCGCCGACCCAGCCGGCCTGCCCGTAACCCTCGACCGTCAGATCGAGCGGAAGGGCGAGCGGCGGCAGCTCGCTGACTGCGAGGATCGCCGGGCGCACTGTGGTCGAGCCGGCGGAACGGGTGGCCCGCGCCTCGACCTGCAACCGCACGGGCAGACGGCCGATGGCGCGTGCGCTCAGCCCGATCGCAGCCTCGCTCTGGCGCGGCCCGCCGGGTGCGTGAAGCAGCCGCAGATACGCCTGCGGGCGGCGGGGCCCCTGCGCGAGATCGGTCCGTGCGAGCACGCCGGCCTGGGAGGCGCCGTAGGTCGGAACCAGCGAGCGCGCTTCGAGCGCCGAAACGCCGGAGCGCCAGGTGAACCAGGTATCCACCCGCCAGGACTTCGGTCTATCGACCCGGACCGAGCGTTCGGCCGGTGGCCGGGTCACCTCCGGCCACGGGGCGAAAGCGGGCCCGGCAAGGGGCGGCTGGCGGGCGGGTGCCGATCCCGCCGGCGCGTCGGCCGTGGGCGCAGCGGCGAAGGCAAATACGGTCGCCGCAGACCGCGTTGTCTTCCCCGCGCCCGCCGCATGCGGCGCCGGCATGGTGGGCGGGGAAAACCAGAGTGCCTCCGCCCGCCGGGCGCTGGGGGCCGGTGCTACCGCGGGCAGCAAGCCCTGCTCGGGTGCCGCACGGCGGGGTTGCGCGACGAACCCTGCAGGCCGAACGGTTTCGGCCGCGCTCGGAAAGGGCGATTGCCAGCCCGCGGCGCGCACCGCGATCCACACGACCGCCAGCACGCCGAGGGCCAGCACCGGCTCTCCCTTGCGGCGGCGCTTCGCGTTGCCGCCGGTCATCCGCCGGCGCCGTCGCCCGCGATCGCCGGGTGGACCATGTGCTGGGTCTTGTCCCATCGCAGCGCCCCGCCGCGCAGGGTTGCGAGATAATCCCGCAGCGCGCGGCGGCCGGCCATGATGGCGATCACGTTGGAAACCGGAATGCGCAGCACCGCGCGCAGCCCCTCGCGCCAGCCGTATTCGCGGGCCGTGAACAGCATGCGCCACACCGCGCGCCACGCGAAGCTCGCCAGATTGAGGGTGAGCAAGAGCGCGATGGCGGGAGTTAACGGCGTGGCCGGAACGAGCCCGGCGAGATGCCCGGCCCAGCCGAGAGTCGCCAGCACCAGCACCAGGTAAGCCACCGCCAGCACCAGCGCGCTCAGCGGTCCCCTGCGGTCGCGCAGCCGCATCCACAAGTCGGCCCACCCCCTGCTCCAGCCGAGCCGGTCCCACGACTGGAGCGCGATCCCGTGGACCCAGCGGGTCTTCTGCCGCACCGCGCAATCGAGCCTTGCCGGGAAGCAGGCGCGGGTCGCGATCAGCCGGCCGTCGGCATGGCGGGCGCGGACGAACCGCGCGCGCTTGCCGAGCGCGGCGATGCCGATGCCCAGCTCGTAGTCCTCGGTCAGCGAGCTGCCGTCGAACGGCGCCCCGCCGTTGCGCTCGGCCAGCTCGGCGAGCGTTCCGCGAGCGATCGCGCAGCCGACCCCGGCGGTGGGAATTCCGGCGCCGAGCCAGTCGCGCACGACCATTGCCTTGCCGTGCGCCTCGGCGAATTCCTCGCAGTAGTGCGAGGCGATCCAGCGCGACTGCGCGAGCGGCTCGGGCAGCACCGGCAACTGCGCCAGGTCGACCGCTTCGAGCGCTTCGTCGAGGAGGCCGAGCGCCGCTGGATCGACCATGTCTTCGGCATCGTGAATGATCACCATCCGCGCCCGCCAGCCTTCGCGCGCCTCGTCGGCTTCCAGCGCACGGTAAAGGCGGTTGAGACAGTCGGCCTTGGTGGTCGGCCCGTTACGGTCGTGGATGACGAGCCGCACCCGCCCGTCGCCGCGCGCCGCACCGGCGATCGAACCGGCGGTCAGCGGGTCATTGCGATAGGTGCCGACATAGACCCGCAGGTTCCCCTGCGGCCAGGCGGAGAGCAAGTGGCGCAGCGTCGCCCCGATGACGGTGGCCTCGCGCCACGCGGCGATGAACACCACCGCTTCGCCCCTGAGCGGCCGATCGGCCGGCCAATCGGCAGGCAATCGTCGCGTGGTCGCCCGACCGGTGAACCGCAGCCACAGCCACAGCAGATCGATCGCCAGTTCGTCGAGCGCGCCGATGAGGAAGAACACGCCCGCGAAGAGCAGCAGCTCGTGCTCAACCAGCACCAGCCATTCGCCCAGCGTGTACGGCCCTAACGGCACGGTGCGACCCCCCCCCGTTGCCCGCACCGGGTATCAACTAGCCCGTCCGCTGGCAACGAACAAAGCAAATGAAATCATGTTTCTATCGCCCCCCTGCCGGGGCACGGGGGGCGATAACAGCCAATTAAATTTTTTGGAATGTAGCTCAATCGGCAGAGCGCTTGACTGTTAATCAGGTGGTTCAAGGTTAGAGTCCTTGCTTTCCAGCCAAAAAAAAACGGGAACGCCATGCGCGAAGAAAAAGAGCGCTTACAAAAAATTATTGCGGCGGGTTACAATCCTGCAAATCATCCGGCGAGCGCAACAGTTGAATGGCTTCTGGCAAGTAAAGACAAAGCTCACGAAGATCATAAAAAATCTTTAGAAAAATACAATCCGATAATGCGGGCTAGAGAAACGGTATCTCGCTAGGCTCATAACCTGGAAACAATCGGTTCGACTCCGATGCGCCGCAACCAAATAAATAGGTGACAAAATGACCAAGGAACCGCGACCTATACCCTTCTAGGTGTAGCTTAGCATGGCCTAAAGCACGAGCCTTGGACGCGCGTATCGCATGTTCGAATCATGCCACCTAGACCAATTCACAAGAGGAGAGACTAAAATGGACTTCAAATTTATCATGGACGACATGGCAGGCGAGGGCGTGCTGGACGATACATTCGACATTGGCGATATTGTGGCTGGTGCGCGGTTCAGGCATCGAAGCGCTCGACCGCTCCGTCCTGATACGGAAGACCCGATCTTCCAATCCTTCCCGATTGGGATAATAGATCAGCGAAATT
>JBGSBH010000115.1:0-7325 GCA_041730635.1 Cypionkella sp. | reverse complement strand
CGTCGAGCATCGCCTGCGTCACGTCGCCGAACACCCGCGCGCGATAGGTGCGCGGGACGTTCGATGCGGGCAGCTCGAGCGCGCGCTTCAGCTCGCCGTCGTTGGTCAGCAGCAGCAGCCCTTCGGTGTTGAGATCGAGCCGGCCGACCGGCATCAACCGCCGCGCGCCAATGGGCAGCGCGTTGCGCAGCGCGGTGTAGATCGTCGGGCGCCCGGCGGGATCGCGCTCGGCGGTGATGAGCCCGGCGGGCTTGTGGAAAGCGAAAACCCGCGCCGGCTCGGCTTGCGCGACCGGCTTGCCGTCGACCGTCACGCCCTTGAGGTTGGCCACGATCGTCGCCGGGGTGTCGAGCGCCTTGCCGCCGATCGCCACCCGCCCCTCGCTGATCATCCGCTCGACCTCGCGCCGGCTGGCGACGCCCGCGCGCGCGAGCAGCTTGGCGATGCGTTCGCCCTGGGGCTTTTCGGGGGCAGGGGGCACGTGAACGGTCCTTCGAGACTGGGTTCGGACTCTCGTCCTCACCCCTCCTCAGGACGAACGGGGGTGGGAAAGCGACTGCATCCCCTTATCCGTTCGTCCTGAGCAGGTGAAGCCGCAGGCTGAACCGTCTCGAAGGACAGGATCAATTCACCGAGCGCAGCGCCTCGCTCACCGTCTCGTGGAAGCGGCGGATGCCGCCCTCGAGCGTGCCGAGGGTGAGATGCGGCACGGCGCCGGTCGAAAGGCCCTGCTGGCCGAGTTCGGCGGCGCGGAAGTCCTCGCTGGCGAACACGCCCCCGTCGAGCAACGCCCAGCTGCGCTCCCAGTGGTCGCGCGCCTTGTCGGTCGCGGGCGGCTCGGGGATCAGCATGAAATCCTCGACCAGCGTGCGGTCCACCGCCTGCGGCCACAGCGCCATCACGTTGATGTAGTCGGGGCTGGGGATGACGATCGTCGCCGGGAGCAACTGGTAGGCGAACGTCACCCGCCGGCGCAGCGCCGCCATGTCGGCGAGGTCGATCCCGTCCAGCTCCTCGACCCGCCCGACGGCGCTGCGCGCGTGGCAGCCGACCATGTCGCCGGTGGTGACGCCGTCCTTGAAGAACGGCCCGATGGTCTTCGCGTGGAGCCGGGTGACGTGGTAGCTTTCGAGGAACGCGTCCATGATCAGCTTCCAGTTGCCGCGCACCTCGTGCGTCTTGCGGCGGAACAGGAAATGGTCGGCCGCGCCGAAGGCGTCCATGTCCTCGCCGATCCGGCCGGCGAGGGCGAAGTCCGTCCCTTCGCGCGGGGCGTACCAGATGAGGTCGCCCGCCTCGCAGCTCGGCAGCTCGACCAGGTGATAGTCTCCCTTGTCGAGCCCGGGGAAGCTGTCGGGGCGGGGCAGCGCGATCAGCGTACCGTCGAGCCGATAGGTCCATGCGTGATAGGGGCACACCAGCCGCGCGGCGCACTCGGCCTCGTTGCCTTCGACGAGACGCGTTCCCCGGTGGCGGCAGACGTTGAGGAACACGTGCACCGCACCCGCCTTGTCGCGGGTCACCAGCAGCGGCTGACCGGTCAGGTCGTGCGGCGCGGCCATGCCGGGTTCGGGGACGAGCGCACTCGGGCACAGCACTTGCGGCAGCCTGCCGAACAGCGCGGCAGCCTCGCGCGCGAAGTGGTCGGGGTCGGTATAGACCGAGGCCGGCACCGTGGTGATCCCGCCCGCCGGCCGGCTCTCGCCGCGGGCGAGCGCCTCGGCAAGCGCAAGCTGGCCCGCGGTCGGCCGTTTTCCACCGAGCGTTACAGCCTCGTTCATGGGCCCGCTTCCCTATTCGTTTCCCGCCGCTAAGTGTCGCACGAAAATGCGTGATCGGGAAGGACGCTAGGGAATGGCCGAGGCAGCAGTCGCAGCGAAGAAACCGTCGAGCTGGCGGGTGCTCGGCCAGGCGCTGAGCGACCGCAAGACGGGCTTCATGCTGCTGTTCGGCTTCGCCAGCGGGCTGCCGTTCGCGCTGTTCCTGGGCACCCTGTTCGCCTGGCTGACCGAGGCCGAGGTCGACCTGGAAACGATGGGCGTGTTCAGCCTGATCGGGCTCGCCTACGCGTTCCAGTTCATCTGGTCGCCGCTGATCGACAAGGTCGACCTGCCGGGCTTGCGGCGGCTCGGCAAGCGCAAGCAGTGGATCGTGCCGATGCAGCTCCTGCTGGGCGCCATCCTGGTGACGATGGCGCTGCTCGATCCCGGCAGCCAGCTGGGGCTGTTCAGCCTGCTCGCGGGGGTGGGCGCGCTGGCGAGCGCCACCCAGGACATCGCCATCAACGCCTGGCGGATCGACGTCGCCGACGAGAAGGCCACGCTCGACGTGCTGTCGACCGTCTACCAGATGGGCTTCCGCCTCTCCTCGCTATTCGGCGGCGCGCTGGCGCTGATCATCGCCGAGCGGATCGGCTGGCCGCAGACCTACACGATCATGGGCGCGATGCTGCTGGCGCTCGGCGTCGCCGGGCGGTTCGCGCCCGACACCGGCCGGGCGGCGGGTGCCGGAGCGGTCGAGAGCGATGAGCAGGTGCTTGCCCTGCGTCAGGCGGGCGCGCTCTCGCCGAAGGTCCGCTACCGCGCGCTGGCGGTGGTCGGACTGCTGTGGGCGGGGACGATCGCGGTACTGCTCGATTTCATGATCCGCTCGCTCACCGCAGCGCCCGAGAACCGCCCCGATCCGACCGAGTTCACGCTTACCTGGGGCCCGTGGGTGATCGTCGCGACGATCGTCGTCCCCGCCCTGATCGCCGGCTGGCTCGCCGGGCAACAGCGGCGCGGGGTTAACGTGCTGGCGCACGATGCGCCGCCGGCAAGCGGGGCGGCGTTCGCGCTCGACCATCTCTATCGCGCGCTGGTACTGCCGCTGGTCGAGTTCGTCGGCCGGATCGGCTGGTCGCTGGTGCTGATCCTCGCGCTGGTGCTGACCTACCGCATCTGCGACGCGATCTGGGGAACGTTCGCCTATCCGTTCTATCTCGGCGAGCTGGAGTACACGAAAGACGAGGTGGCGTTCGCCTCGAAGATCTTCGGGGTCGGTGCGATCGTGCTCGGCCTCGCCATCGGCGGGTGGATGCTGACCGCGCTCGGGCGGATGCCGACGCTGCTGATCGGCGGGCTGCTCGCCGCGCTCACCAACCTGCTCTACGCCGACATGGCCGCGGGCGGGCGCGTGATCGGCGCGGTGGCCGACGGCAGCGGGTTCGCCGCGCTGGTGGCGAGTTTCCCCGGGGGCAGCGAGAAGCTCGCCCGGCTGATGCTGACGATCGGCGGCGAGAACCTCGCGATCGGCATCGCCGGGGCGGCGTTCGTCGCCTGGCTGTCGTCGATCGTCTCGAAGCAGTTCGCCGCGGTGCAGTATGCGCTGCTGTCGTCGCTGACGCTGCTGGTGGGCACGCTGGGGCGCGGTGCGCTCGGCCAGATGATCGAGCGGCAGGGGTTCTACGACGTGTTCATCCTCACCACGTGGATCGGGGTCGCGGCGATGGCGCTGGTGGTGGTCGAATGGTGGCGGCAGCGGCGGCTGGGAGCGGAGGCTGGCGTGGTGGCGCCGGAGCCCGCCGCGGTGCCGGCGGAGTAGCCTCCCCCCCGGGGTCGTCATTGCGAGCGTAGCGAAGCAATCCATCTCCCGACGATGGATTGCCGCGTCGCCTGCGGCTCCTCGCAATGACGAAGAACTAGGTGGGAATTTCCTCGTTCGCGCGCAGCACCTCGCCCGCTAGGTAGAGCGAGCCCGCGATCAGGATCGGCAGGTCGTCGGCGGGGATGCCGCGCAGTGCCTCATCGACGTTGTCGCGCGCGCGCGCGGCGGGCCCAAACGCCTCGGCGGGATGGCTCTCGCTCCCCCGAACCGGCACCACCGAGAGACTGGCGAGGCGCCCTTCCAGCGGGCCGACGATCGCGTGCGGATTCTTGCTCGCGAGCATGCCGATGACGAGGTGCAGCGGCCCATCGAAATGGCGCGCGATCACCGCGCCGGCGTCGGGGTTATGCCCGCCGTCGAGCCACACCTCGCGGCCCGGAACCAGCGCGGTCAGCGGGCCCGGGCCGAGCCGCTGCAAGCGGGCGGGCCAGCGAGCGGCGCGGATGCCTTCGATGAGCGCCCGGTCGCTCACCGGCACGAAATCCTGGTACCGCAACATCGCCGCCGCGAGCGCGGCGTTGTCCGCCTGGTGCGCGCCGGAGAGAGCGGGCAGCGGGAGAGCCAGCCGGCCGTGGCGGTCCTCGTACTCGATCGTCTCGCCGAGATGCGCGGACCAGTCGCGCCCGCGCATGTGCAGCGGCGCGCCGGCGGCCATCGCCGCGCGCTCGATCTCCAGCTCGGCGGACTCGGGATAGTGCTGCGTTACCAGCGGGCGCCCGGGGCGGACGATGCCGGCCTTTTCGAACGCGATGCGCGCGATCGGCTCGTCCGGCGTCCCCTCCTCGGGCGCGAGCAGGAACGCCTCGTGATCCATCCCCAGGCTGGCGATGCCGCACGCCGCGGGCTTGGGAAGCACGTTGGTCGCGTCAAACCGCCCGCCGAGGCCGACCTCGATCACGCAGGCGTCGGCCGGGCTTTCCGCGAAGGCCATGAAAGTCGCCGCGGTGGTGACCTCGAAGAAGCTCGGCCCCAGATCCTCGCCGGCGTCGAGCACGTCCCGCAGCCGCTCGGCCAGCTCGGCGTCGGAGATCAGCTCGCCGGCGATGCGGATGCGCTCGTTGTAGCGCACCAGGTGCGGTTTGGTCGCGGCGTGGACCGACAACCCGTCGGCCTCGAGCATCGCGCGCAAGTACGCGCAGGTCGATCCCTTGCCGTTGGTCCCCGCGACATGGAACACCGGGGGCAGCCGATCCTGCGGGTCGCCGAGCCGCGCGAGCAGCGCCCGGATGGTCTCGAGCCCGAACCGCCCTTGCGGCAGCGACAGCTTCGCCAGCCGGTCGAGCTGCGCCTGCACGGCCGGGTCGGCAGAGGTCGCGAAGTCTTTCATGTCCTCCCCCACCGGGGGAGGGGGCCCGCCCGGAGGGTGGTGGAGGGGACTCTGCTCCAAGTGCGACGTCTGGGGCTGGTCCCCTCCACCATGCTGCGCATGGTCCCCCTCCCCGTCTCGGGGAGGATCGTCACGCCGCCTGCTTCGGCGCGAGGTAGTCGATCAGCGTCGCCAGCCGCGCCTTCAGCTCGCGGCGCGGGACGACCATGTCGACCATCCCGTGGCGGTGCAGGTATTCGGCGCGCTGGAAGCCTTCGGGGAGCTGCTCGCGGATGGTGTCCTGGATCACCCGCTGGCCGGCGAAGCCGATCAGCGCGCCGGGCTCGGCAATGTGCACGTCGCCGAGCATCGCATAGCTCGCGGTGACGCCCCCGGTGGTCGGATCGGTCAGCACTACGATATAGGGCAGGCCCGCCTGCTTGAGGCGGCGGGTCATCACAGTCGCCTTGGGCATCTGCATCAGGCTGAGGATGCCCTCCTGCATCCGCGCGCCGCCCGCCGCGGTCACGACCACGTACGGGCAACGGCGATCGAGCGCGCGCTCGGCCCCGGCGACGAAGGCGCTGCCGACCGCCATCCCCATCGAGCCGCCCATGAAGGTGAAATCCTGCACGCCGACCACCGCCGGGCGCCCACCGATGTTGCCGCAGGCGACGGTAAAGGCATCGGCGTGCGGGTTCTTCGCCCGCGCCTTCTTCAGCCGGTCGGTGTACTTGGCGGTGTCGCGGAACTTGAGCGGGTCTTCGCGGACCGAGGGCTGGGGCAGCAGCTCGTAGCCCTCGTCGATCAGGATCTTGAGGCGCGTGTCGGCGTCGATCCGCCCATGGTGCTCGCAGCGCGGGCAGACGTGGAGGTTCTCCTCGTACTCCTTGACGAACAGCATCTCCTGGCAGCTCGGGCACTTGACCCACAAGTTGTCGGGCGTCTCCCGCTTGGCGACAAACGGGAGCGAATTGCGGACGCGGCTGAGCCAGGACATCGTTGCTCTTCTTACCTCACGGGTTCGTCATTGCGTGCGCAGCGAAGCAATCCATCTCCGGAGCTGGATTGCCGCGTCGCCTTCGGCTCCTCGCAATGACGAGTCAATCGCGCGCCGAATGCACCGCATCGGCGAGCGCACGGGTCAGCGCCTGCAGATGTTCGGGGGCTTTGGTGCCGTATTGCCCGACCAGCTCGACCAGCGCCGAGCCGACCACCACCCCGTCCGCAACGCGCGCGATCGCGCCGGCCTGCTCGGGCGTGCGGACGCCGAAGCCGACCGCGATGGGTAGGTTAGTCGCGGCCTTGAGCCGGGCGACCGCGCTCTCGATCGAAGCGGTCGCGGCCTGCTGCAGCCCGGTGATCCCGGCGACCGAGACGTAGTAGACGAAGCCCGACGAGCCATCGAGCACGGCCGGCAGCCGCGCGGTGTCGGTGGTCGGGGTGGCAAGGCGGATGAGGTCGACCCCCGCGGCGCGCAGCGCCGGGCCGAGCGCATCGTCCTCCTCGGGCGGGATGTCGACGCAGATCACCCCGTCAACCCCGCACGCGGCGGCCTCGGCGGCGAACCACTCAGGCCCGCGGCGGATCATCGGGTTGGCATAGCCCATCAGCACCAGCGGCACGTCCGGATGGCGCTCGCGGAACTCGTTGGCGATCAGCAACACGTCGCGCGTGGTCGTGCCCGTTGAGAGACTGCGGATGTTCGCCGCCTGGATCGCCGGCCCGTCGGCCATCGGATCGGTGAACGGCATCCCCAGCTCGATCACGTCGGCGCCGCCTTCGACCAGCGCGTCGAGGTTGGCCGCGGTGTCGCCGTCGCCCGCGGTGATGAAGCACACGAGGGCCGGACCGCCCTTGGCAAAAGCGGTGGCGAGGCGGGTCACGCAGCCCTCTCCCCTTCCGGGGAGTGGGTTGGGAGAGGGGGACTATCGCGCAGTTGAGCGATGACGTTTGCCAGATGGGCAAGGACGCCGTCCAGGTTGGCCATCACTTCATTGTTCCAATATCTGACTACCCGGTAGCCTTCGGCCTCAAGAAACCTAGTTCTGGCGAGATCGTAGGCACTGACCTCCGCATGCGTATCACCGTCCAACTCGACTACGAGCTTCGGATCGTTTGCCGCGAAATCCACGATGTATGCGCCGACTACCTTCTGGCGTCGGAACTTGACGCCTTGGAAACGCTCAGCGCGCAGGTGCAGCCAAAGCCGCGTTTCCGGCTCTGTCATCTCTTTTCGCATGGCGCGCGCGCGCTTCGTCAGTTCGGGGTCACGCATTCCCCTCTCCCAACCCTCTCCCCTGAAGGGGAGAGGGGTGGGAGAGGGGGACTATCGCGCAGTTGAGCGATGACGTTTGCCAGATGGGCAAGCACG
>JBGSBH010000114.1:0-7326 GCA_041730635.1 Cypionkella sp. | reverse complement strand
CGCAGCCCTCGAAACGCGCCTTGCATCAGAGACCGTCGACCTCAGCCTACCCGCGCCCGAAACCTCGCGCGGTTCGATCCATCCGGTCAGCCAGGTGATGGACGAGCTCGCCGAGATCTTCGCCGATCTCGGCTTCGCGGTCGCGAGCGGCCCGGAGATCGAGGACGACTGGCACAACTTCACCGCGCTCAACATGCCCGAAAGCCACCCGGCACGGGCGATGCACGATACCTTCTACTTCCCGGCGGAAGATGGCGCACAAGTGGATCAACCTGGCCAGAGTCACCGTCGCATGCTGCTGCGGACGCACACGTCGCCGGTGCAGGTTCGCGCGATGGTCGCGAACGGGGCGCCCTTGCGGATCATCGCCCCGGGGCGGGTCTATCGCAGCGACAGCGACGCGACGCACACGCCGATGTTCCACCAGGTCGAAGGGCTGGTGATCGACAAGGGGATCCACCTCGGCCACCTGAAATGGACGCTCGAGACGTTTCTCGAGGCGTTCTTCGAGACCGACGACATCGTGCTGCGGCTGCGGCCGAGCTACTTCCCGTTCACCGAGCCGAGCGTCGAGGTCGACGTCGGCTTTGCACTGCACAGCGGCCGGCGCGTGCTGGGCGGCGACGGCGACGCGCCGGGTCACGGCTGGATGGAGCTGCTCGGCTCGGGCATGGTCAACCCCCGGGTGCTCGAGTTCGCCGGGCTCGACCCCGCCGAGTGGCAGGGGTTCGCGTTCGGCGTCGGGGTCGACCGGCTGGCGATGCTCAAGTACGGGATGGACGATCTGCGCGCGTTCTTCGACGGCGACGCGCGGTGGCTGGCGCACTACGGGTTCGACCCGCTCGAGGTGCCGACGCTCTCGGCCGGAGTGGGGGCGCGCTCGTGAAGTTCTCGCTCGAATGGCTGAAAGCGTTCCTCGACACCGAGGCGAGCGCGCAGGAGATCGCCGCGAAGCTCAATGCGATCGGGCTCGAGGTGGAAAGCCTCGATGACCCGGCCGAGAAGCTCGCCGGCTTCCGCGTCGCCGAAGTACTCACCGCCGCCCCGCACCCGCAGGCGGACAAGCTGCAGGTGCTCACCGTGTCGACCGGCGACGGCCCGCCGCTCCAGGTCGTCTGCGGCGCGCCCAATGCGCGCAGCGGAATGAAGGGCGTGCTCGGGCTGCCCGGCGCGATCATCCCGGCCAACGGGATGGAGTTGCGCAGAAGTGCCATCCGCGGGGTCGAATCGAACGGCATGATGTGCTCGGTGCGCGAGCTCCAGCTCGGCGACGAGCACGAAGGGATCATCGAGCTGCCCGCCGACGCCCCGGTCGGCGCCGCGTTCGCCGAGTATCACGGCGCGAGTCCGGTGTTCGATGTCGCGGTCACCCCCAACCGGCCCGATTGCATGGGGGTCGAAGGGATCGCGCGCGATCTCGCCGCCGCGGGCATGGGCACGTTCAAGCCATGGCGTGCCGAGCCGATCGCGGGCGCTTTCCCTTGCCCGGTGGAAATCCGCACCGACGACCGCGAAGGCTGCCCGGCGTTCTACGGCCGGGTGATCCGCGGGGTGGCGAACGGCGCGAGCCCTGCCTGGATGCAGGCCCGGCTGATCGCCGCCGGCCAGCGCCCGATCAGCGCGCTGGTCGACGTGACCAACTACCTCTCGCTCGCCTTCGGCCGCCCGGCGCACGTCTACGATCTCGCCCGGCTCGCCGGCCCGGTGGTGGCGCGCCGAGCCCGCCCGGGGGAGCGGATCGAGGCGCTCAACGAAAAGACCTACACGCTCGACGAGACGATGACCGTCATCGCCGACGACGCCGGGGTGCACGACATCGGCGGGATCATGGGCGGCGCGCATTCGGCGGTGAGCGAGACGACCACCGACGTGCTGCTCGAGATCGCCTATTTCGACCCGGCGCGGATCGGCGCCACGGGGCGGGCGCTGGGCATCGCCAGCGACGCGCGCGCGCGATTCGAGCGCGGGGTCGACCCGGCGTTCCTCGATGCCGGGCTCGACCTCCTCACCGACCTGATCGTGCGGCACTGCGGCGGGGAGGCGAGCGAGATCGTCCGCGCCGGTACCCCGCCGAGCGAGCCGAAGGTGATCACCTACGACCCGGGGCTGGCCGAGCATCTGGGCGGGGTGGCGATCCCCGAAGGCGAGCAGCGGGCGATGCTCGAGCGGCTGGAGTTCACCGTTTCCGCGGATTGGCAGGTCACCGTCCCGCTGCGTCGCCACGATATCGAGGGGCCCGCGGACCTCGTCGAGGAAGTCGTCCGCCTGCACGGGCTCGACAAAGTGCCGAGCACCCCGCTACCGCGCACCGAAGGCGTGGCCCGCCCGACCGCCACGCCGGCGCAGGTGCGCGAGCGCAAGGTGCGCCGTGCCGCCGCCGCCCGCGGGCTGAACGAGGCGGTCACCTGGTCCTTCCTCCCGCCCGCCGATGCCGACCACTTCGCGGATGGCAACGGCGGGGTGTGGCTGCTCGAGAACCCGATCAGCGAGGAGATGAAGGCGATGCGCCCTTCGCTGATCCCAGGCCTGCTCGCCGCCGCCAAGCGCAATGCCGACCGGGGCGCCGGGTCGATCCGGCTGTTCGAGCTCGGCCGCCGCTACTTGCGCGACGAAGGCGGGGCGAGCGAAGAACGGGCGACGCTGGGCATGCTGCTGGCGGGCGAGAAGATCCCCCGCGGCTGGGCTACCGGCAAGGCGCAGCCGTTCGACGCCTTCGACGCCAAGGCCGAAACGCTGGCGTTGCTCGAGGCCGCCGGCGCGCCCATCGCCAACCTGCAGGTGATGGGCGAGGCGGGGACGCAGTTCCATCCGGGTCAGTCGGCCACGCTGCGGCTGGGCCCCAAGACGGTGCTCGCCCGGTTCGGCGCGCTGCACCCGATGACGCTCAAGGCGTTCGACATCGACGGCCCGGTGATGGCGGCCGAGCTCTACCTCGACGCCATCCCGCCCAAGCGCAACGCGCAGTTCGCGCGGGCGCCCTACGCGCCGCCGGCACTGCAATCGGTTACCCGCGACTTCGCCTTCCTGGTCGATGCGGCGCTTCCGGCGGGCGATCTCGTCCGTGCGGTCAAGGGGGCGGACAAGGCGAGCATCGTCGCCGCCCGGGTGTTCGACGACTTCCGCGGCCAGGGCGTACCGGAGGGCAAGAAGTCGCTGGCGGTCGAGGTCACCCTGCAACCGGGCGAGAAGAGCTTCACCGACGCCGAGCTCAAGGGCATCGCCGAAAGAATCGTCACCGCGGCGGCGAAGCTCGGCGCGGAGCTGCGCGGGTGAGCCGCACCGCGCCCAGGATCGCGTTCGTCACCGGGGCCACAGCCGGCATCGGCGCGGCGACCGTGCGCGCGTTGGTCGCCGCCGGCTGGCGCTGCGTCGCTACCGGCCGGCGCGCCGAGCGGCTCGCGGCGCTGGTCGAGGAGCTCGGCGCGGACAGCGTGCATGCGTGCGCGTTCGACGTGCGCGATACCGCTGCGCTCGAGGCGGCACTGGCCGCGCTGCCCGAGGGGTTTCGCGAGATCGACCTGCTGGTCAACAACGCCGGGCTCGCGCAGGGCCTCAAGCTCGCGCAGGAGGCCGACCTCGCCGACTGGCAGACGATGATCGACACCAACGTGACCGCGATGGTGACGGTCACGCGGCTGCTGCTGCCCGGCCTCGTCGCCCGCAAGGGGGCGATCATCGCAATCGGCTCGGTCGCAGGGAACTACGTCTATCCGATGGGCAACGTCTACGCGGGGTCCAAGGCGTTCGCCAACCACTTCACGCTGGCGCTGCGCGCCGACCTCCACGGCACCGGGGTGCGGGTGACGAGCATCGAGCCGGGGATGGTCGAGACCGAGTTCACGCTGGTGCGCACCGGCAGCCAGGAAGCGAGCGACAAGCTCTACGCCGGCGTCAACCCGATGACCGCGCAGGACATCGCCGAGACGATCCGCTGGATCGCTGAGCTGCCGCCGCACCTCAACGTTAACCGCATCGAGCTGATGCCGGTGAACCAGGACTTCGCGGGGTTTCGCGTGGCGCGGGACGCCGGCTGACCACCATCACCACACCGCTCATCCCGAGCTTGTCGAAGGATGCTTGCACAGCGCGTGCGTGCTTCGACAGGCTCAGCACGAGCGGACGTAATGTCTGAGACCGTAGACCCATGACCTCCAACCGCCGCACGTTCGCGATCATTTCGCACCCCGACGCGGGGAAGACCACGCTGACCGAGAAGCTGCTGCTGCAAGGCGGCGCGATCCATCTCGCGGGCGAGGTCAAGGCGCGCGGGGCCGCGCGGCGCGCGCGATCGGACTGGATGAAGATCGAACAGCAGCGCGGGATCTCGGTCACCTCGAGCGTGATGACTTTCGCCAAGGACGGCACGGTGTTCAACCTGCTCGACACCCCCGGGCACGAGGACTTCTCGGAAGATACCTACCGCACGCTGACCGCGGTCGATTCGGCGGTGATGGTGATCGACGCGGCCAAGGGCATCGAGCCGCAGACCCGCAAGCTGTTCGAGGTGTGCCGGATGCGCTCGGTCCCGATCATCACCTTCGTCAACAAGGTCGACCGCGAGGGGCGGCCGATCTTCGAGATCCTCGACGAGGTCGCCGACGCGCTGGCGCTCGACGTCAGTCCGCAAGGGGCACCGCTCGGGATGGGCGGGCTGTTCACCGGCGTGCTCGACTTCGCGGCCGACACGGTGGCAAGGCCCGAGGGCGCGAGCAAGGAGTACCTCGGCACCCGCGAACCGCTGGGCGAGCTCGACGAGATCCAGGCCGAGGAGATCGAGCTGGTGCGCGAAGGCTACCCGGCCTTCGACCTCGAGGCCTTTCGCCACGGCGACCTCACCCCGGTCTTCTTCGGCAGCGCACTCAAGAACTTCGGGGTGGAGGAACTGATCGGCGCGATCGACCGCTGGGCCCCGCCGCCGCGCCCGCAACCGAGCGAGGCCGGCCCGGTCGAACCGACGCGCAACGAGGTGACCGGGTTCGTGTTCAAGGTGCAGGCCAACATGGACCCCAACCACCGCGACCGGATCGCGTTCATGCGGCAGGTCTCGGGCACGTTCAAACGGGGCATGAAGCTCACCCCCAGCGGCCTCGGCAAGCCGATCGCCGTGCATTCACCGATCCTGTTCTTCGCGCAGGACCGCGAGATCGCCGACACGGCGGAAGCGGGGGACATCATCGGCATCCCCAACCACGGCACGCTGCGGGTCGGCGACACGCTTTCCGAAAGCAACACCGTGCGCTTCACCGGCCTCCCCAACTTCGCGCCCGAGATCCTGCGGCGCGTGGTGCTGGCCGATCCGACCAAGACTAAGCAGCTGAGGAAGGCCCTCGACGACCTCAGCGAGGAAGGGGTGATCCAGGTGTTCTATCCCGAGATCGGGGCGCAGTGGATCGTCGGGGTGGTCGGGCAGCTCCAGCTCGACGTGCTCGTATCGCGGCTCGAGGCCGAGTACAAAGTCGGCGCGCGTCTCGAGCCCGCACCCTTCGCCACCGCGCGCTGGGTGAAGGGAGCCGACGCGGCGCTGAAACAGTTCACCGATTTCAACCGCGCCAACCTCGCCAAGGACCGCGACGGCGACCCGGTGTTCATGGCGAAGTCGGCCTGGGACGTCGGCTATCAGGCGGAGCGCAATCCGGAGCTGGTGTTCTCGGCGACCAAGGAGCGGTAGTTCGGTGAGCCCCTGCGAAGGCAGGGGCCTCAGGCCGGATGGCGCTCCCTCGCCTGAGGTCCCAGCCTTCGCTGGGACTCCCATGGCACCCTTATCTCCGCGCACAGCCCGCCTTCGGGGCGGTTCGCCAGCACCAGCCGCCCGCCGTGCGCCTCGGCGATGGCGCGGGCGAGGGTCAGGCCGAGGCCCGCCCCGCCGGTCTCGCGATTGCGGCTCGCCTCGCCGCGGACGAACGGCTCGGCGATCGTCGCGAGCCGGTCGGGCGCGATGCCGGGGCCGCGGTCGGTGACCCGCAGTACCGCCTCGCTACCCTCGCGCACCACCGCGACGTCCGCCCCGCCGCCGTAGCGGACCGCGTTGGCGACGAGGTTGCGCAGCGCGCGCTTGACCCAGGTGACGTGCACCGGCGCGACCACCCGCTCGCCCTCGGCGAGACGCGCGGGCTCGCCCAGATCCTCGAACTCCTCGACCACCCCGGCGGCGCGCGCGGCGAGATCGGTCCGTTCGGGCGGTTCGCTCGCGCGGCCGACCCGGGCGAGGGTGAGGATGTCGTCGAGCGTGCGGACGATGTCCTCGATCCCGGCGGCCATCCGCCCGCGCTCGGCCTCGTCCTCGACCGTCTCGATGCGCACCCTCAGCGCGGCGAGCGGGGTCTTCAAGTCGTGACCGATCGCCCCGAGCATGACGTCTTTCTCGTCGAGCATCGCGGCGATGCGCGCTTCCATCCGGTTGTGCGCGGCGATCAGGCGGCGCAGGTCGTCAGGCCCTTGCGCCGCAATCGGGTCGTCGGCCCGCTGATGGCGCGCGAAGGCCTCCACCCGCGCAGTCAGCGCGGCGAGCGGCCGGGTGATGCGGCGCAGGATCAGCCACATCGCCAGCAGCAGCACCGCGAACAGGACCGCGGTCTGCACCACCAGGGCGCGCAGCGCGGCGGGCTCGCGCGGCGGCGCGAACGCGCGCGCGGTGAGCCAAGAACCATCCGGCTGCGGCAGGCTGGCGAGCACCACCCGCCCGCCGGTCAGCGCGCCGCCGCGGCCCACGGGCCGCCCTTGCGCGAGCCGCGCCAGCACCCGTGGATCGCGCAGCGGCTCGCGGCTGACCACGCGCAGCCCCGCGGCGCTCACACCCTGCTCTGTGAGTACCGGACCAAGCGCCGCGGCGATCCGCGGCTCGACCCGGTCGCCTGCCAGGGCCGGCGGCGCGGCGCTCACCTCGATCCGCCAGCGCAGCCGCACGCCGTTGCCCCACCGCCGGCCGAGCCGCTCGCCGGCGATGCCGCCGGTGCCGGCGATCAGCGGCACCGCCAGCGCGTTCACGAGGTGCTGCTCGCGCCGCTCCTCGGCCGCGCGGAACAGCAGCGTGGCGGAGATCGCCTGCGCCGCGAGCAGCGCCAGTGCCACCGCCAGCAGCACTTGGCCGAGCAGGCTCTTCGGCCACAGCTTCACGGCGCGATGCGGCCGACGTCGGCGGCGAAGCGGTAGCCGCCGCCGCGGCCGGTCTGGATGAAATGCGGATTGCGGCTGTCGGCCTCGATCTTGCGCCGCAGACGGCTGACCTGGTTGTCGACCGCGCGGTCGAACAGGTGCTATAATTCATTCAATGTTAGATCAACAAGATATGAGAAGAATGGGAATGTTATTAAAATATTTACCTATTAG
>JBGSBH010000113.1:0-7343 GCA_041730635.1 Cypionkella sp. | reverse complement strand
CTGGTGGCCGCGTTCCTGACCGCCGCAGGCTTCGACAAGACCGACCGCTTCATCGTCGGCGATCTGCCCCCGACCCCCGAACGGCTCGCCGAACTGGGCCTCGACGCGGCGACGCGGGCGAAGATCGGCGGGGGCACGCCGGTCATGCTGGCGCTCCTGCGCGATACGCCGATCGAGGTGCTGCAGGCGTGGACGGTGAAGACTTTCCTCGATGCCAACGCCGCCGTGCTGCCGAGCGCCATCGACCGGGCCCAGTTCGCCTTCCGCGGCACCGTCCTCAACGGAACGCCGCAGCAGCGCGCCCGTTGGAAGCGCGCGATCGGCGAGACCGAGGGGCTGATCGGCGAACGGGTCGGCGCGCTCTACGCCGCGCGCCACTTTCCGCCGGCCAGCAAGGCGGCGATGGAGGATCTCGTCGTCAATCTGCGCAAGGCGATGGCGCTGAGCCTCGCCGAAAACGACTGGATGAGCGAGGCCACCAAGAAGGAGGCGATGGCCAAGCTCGAGGCGTTCGATCCCAAGATCGGCTATCGCGACAACCTCGAGACGTACGAAGGTCTGGCGATCGATGCGGCCAGCCCCCTCGCCAACCGCATGGCGGCGGCCAGGTGGCAGCGCGAGTATCGCCTGGATCAACTGGGCGGCCCGGTCGATCGCACCGAATGGGGCATGCTGCCGCAGACGGTGAACGCGTATTACAATTCGACCAAGAACGAGATCGTGTTCCCCGCCGGCATTCTGCAGCAACCGTTCTTCGGGCTGTCGGCCGATCCGGCGGTCAACTACGGCGGGATCGGCGCGGTGATCGGCCACGAGATGGGCCACGGGTTCGACGATCAGGGTTCGAAGAGCGACGGCAGCGGGATGCTGCGCAACTGGTGGACCGATGCCGACCGGGCGGCGTTCGACAAGCGCGGTGACATGCTGGTCGCGCAGTACGCGCAGTTCTGCCCGTTCGACGAGGGCGAGACCTGCGTCAACGGGCGGCTCAGCCTGGGCGAGAACATCGGCGACGTCGGCGGGCTCAGCCTCGCCTACCGCGCCTATCGCCTGTCGCTGGGCGGCAAGGAAGCCCCGGTGATCGACGGCCTGACCGGCGACCAGCGGTTCTTCCTCGCCTGGGCGCAGATCTGGCGCGCGCAGACCCGCGAGGCGGCGATGCGCCAGCGCCTCGTCACCGGGCCGCACAGCCCCGAGCAATACCGGGTGAACGGGGTCGTCCGCCAGATGGACGCCTGGTACAAGGCGTTCGGAGTGACCCCGGACGATGCGCTGTACCTGCCGCCCGAACAGCGCGTGCGCATCTGGTGACCCCGGGGCGCGGGGCGCGGGGCGCCGGCCGGGCACCCGCTCCCGCTCCCGCCCCGCGCGGCGCCGAGCGCGCCTGCCGCGCCGAAGTTGACTTGCGCGGCGCCGCTGCCATGAGCGCGCGCTTATGGACCTGATCCTCATCGCGATGCTCCTCGGCCTGCTCGAGGGGCTGACCGAATTCCTTCCGGTCTCCTCGACCGGCCATCTGATCCTCGCGCAGGCGATCTTCGGCTACGATCCGGAGGAATGGTCGCAGTTCAACATCGTCATCCAATTGGGCGCGATCACCGCGGTGCTGGTCACCTATCGCAAGCTGTTCTGGTTCGCCGGCCTCGGCCTGCTGCGCGGCAAGGGCGAATCGATCCGCTTCGTGCGCAACATCCTGCTGGGCTTCCTCCCCGCGGCGGTGATCGGGCTGCTGGCCAAGGATGCGATCGACGTGATGCTCGGCAGCCCGCTGGTGGTGGCGAGCGCGCTGCTGATCGGCGGGATCGCGATGCTCGTGCTCGAGCGCCGCATCCCGGCAGGCGAGGATACCGGGGTCACCGAGATGCCGATGCGCACCGCGCTGCTGATCGGGCTGTTCCAGTGCCTGGCGATGATCCCCGGCACCAGCCGCTCGGGGGCGACGATCCTCGGCGGGCTGGCCTTGGGCGTCGGGCGCAAGACCGCGGCCGAGTTCTCGTTCTTCCTCGCGGTGCCGACGATGCTTGGCGCGGCGACCGTCAAGATCCTCGACGATCCCGCGCTGCTCGCCGGCGAAAGCGCGATCGGGTGGGGGGAGATCGCCGCCGGGTTCTTCTCCGCGTTCGTGGTGGCGATGGTCGTCATCCGCGCTTTCGTCGCCTACGTCTCGCGGCGCGGGTTTGCGCCGTTCGCGTGGTACCGGATCGTCGTCGGCGGCGCGGCGCTGGTGTGGCTCCTCGCGCGCTGAGGGTCGCCGACTTATCGCGGAACATTATCAAGGATGAAGATTTCCAAGCCTCAGCAGGTCGCATTCTTGGTGAGCGTGTCGTGGGATTTCTGGTCCTCTTTGCCGTCGGCGGCGTCCTTGCCTGGGTCGCCTCGATCGTCGCGCGCGGGGACGAAGGGCGGACGATCGCGCAGTTCCTGTTGGCCGGCATCGTCGGCGCGCTGCTGTTCGGCGGGATGATCAGCGAGGAGCCGCTGATGGTCGGCCTGTCGGCGCGGGCGCTGCTCGCGGGTATGGCAGGGGCGATCCTGTTTCTTGCCGGGCTCGTTCTCGCCCGCGCGCGCAGCATCGTCTGACGCTGCCACATTTTTGACTTATCACAAGGTGCGGGGCTTGATATGCAGGAGCCCCATCCAAAAAGGGGAAGAGTGAAATGAAGAAGCTCATTGCCATTTCGTCGGCGCTGGCCCTCGGCCTCGCCGTCGCTGCCTGCGACGGCCCGAAGGAGAACGCGGCCGAGGACGCCGGCGAGGCGAACGCCGAAGCTGTGAACGAGCAGGCCGAGGCGATGGAAGACGCCGGCGCGATGACCGACGAGCAGGCCGATGCCGTCACCGACGCGGCCGAAGACAAGGCCGATGCGATGGAAGAAGCCGGCGAAGCGGCCGACGAGAACGGCACCGCCGCTCCGGCTCCCGCCGCGACCTGATCGCAGCCGAGTAGCAAACAAGAGCGGCTCCGGAGCAATCCGGGGCCGTTTTTTTGTGGGCTAGACGGGCTTGGCGCCGCTGCCGCGGCCGCCGCGCAGCAGGTATTCCTGGGTGCCCACGTGCACCACGTTGTCGAGATCGATCACCGCGCTGTTGGCGTAAGTGAACCCGGGGTGCAGGCTGCGGTAGAGCCGGTCGAAATCGCGCTCGACGGTCTGGCGGTAAAGATCGTCGAAGCTCTCGATCACGAAATAGGTCGGCTGCAGGTCGCTGATCACATAGTCGGTTCGCATCACCCGGTCGACGTTGAGCATGATCCGATTGGGGCTGTTCGCCTCGGTGGCATAGACCACCTCGGTCGGGCCGGAGAGGATGCCCGCGCCGTAGGCCTTGATCCCGCCCGCCTCCTCGATCAGCCCGAACTCGACCGTGTACCAGTAGAGCGCACCCAGCGCCTTCAGCCGGTTGTAGCGCATCGCCTTCCAGCCGGCGCGGCCGTATTCCTGCATGTAATCGGCATAGACCGGGTCGGTCAGCATCGGCACGTGGCCGAAGACGTCGTGGAACACGTCGGGTTCCTCGATGTAATCGAACGTCTCGCGGGTGCGGATGAAGTTGCCTGCCGGGAAGCGCCGGTTGGCAAGGTGCCAGAAGAACACGTGGTCGGGGATCAGCATCGGCACCGGCACCACCGTCCAGCCGGTGAGCGCGGACAGGTCTTCGGAGAGCTTGCCGAATTCGGGCACCCCGCCGCGGTCGAGATCGAGCTTGTCGAGCCCCGCCATGAACGCGCTCGCCGCACGGCCGGGCAATACCTGCATCTGCCGTGCGAACAGGTCGTTCCAGATCGCGTCGTCTTCGCTCGAGTAGTCGGCTTGCCGGGGCTCGAGCCAGTCGTCGCCGACATGCGCCGGCTTCTGCAGCGGCGCGGTGAACACCGTTTCGGGCAGGTCCGGCAGCGAGCCGAAATCGGTTGCGGGCGGGGCGAGGGTGGCCATGGTTTCAGTCGAAACGTCTAGCAGCCGCGCCGGGGTCCGGCAATTCGCCTAGCACGCAGCCTCGGCCTCGACGACCTGGCGGCCGTCCGCGGCGAACGCGCCGAGCGTCAGCGCCTTGCCGGCTTCGCGCGCCACCAGGTGGAGCGGCTCGCCGGCGACTGCCGGGCTGATCGCACGGAACGCGAAGCGCCTGACCGGCCCGGCGAGCTGAAGCAGCAGGCTCGCCATCAAGGGGCCGTGCACCACCAGCCCGCGGTAGCGCTCGACCTCGCGCGCGTAAGCCAGGTCGTAGTGGATGCGGTGGCTGTTGAAGGTGAGCGCCGAGAAGCGGAACAGCAGCGGCTCGCGCGGCGTGAGGGCGCGGTGCGCCGGCCACGCGCGGGAATCGAACCGGCTTTCGCCGAGCGGCGCGGGCTGCAGCGGCGCGTCCGCCGCGGCGGCCTCGCGGTAGACCAGGGTCTGCACTTCGCGCACCGCCAGCGCGCCGTCGGCCCAGGTCTCGTGGACCACGAGGACGAACACCATCTCGCCGCTCCTGCCCGACTTGGCGGTCACGGAGGCGACCCGCGACACCCGCTCGATCGCCGTGCCGATGCCGATAGGCGCATGGAATTCGATCTCGCTCGCCGCCCACATCCGGCGCGGCAGCGGGACCGGCGGGAGGAAGCTCGCGGCGCTCTCGTCGCGCCGCGGGTGGCCGTCTTCACCCAAGGCAGCGGTCGCTGCGTCGGGCGTGCACAGGCAGAAGTGGATGCCCTGCGGCATCGCGCCCTCGGATTGCGGCGGCAGGTCGAAGGTCGCCAGCCAGCGCGCCGCAAGCGCGGGATCGAGCCGGTCGCGTCGCCTTTCTTCGCGCCCGACCCAGGCGGACCAGTCGGTCATGCGGCCCGCTCGAACACCGCGGCCATCCCCTGCCCGCCGCCGATGCACATCGTCTCGAGGCCGTAGCGCGCCCCGCGGCGATGCATCTCGTGCGCCATGTCGGCAAGGATGCGCCCGCCGGTCGCGCCGATCGGGTGGCCGAGGCTGATCCCCGAGCCGTTGACGTTGAGGATCTCGCGCCGGCTGTCGTCGTCCGACCACCCCCAGCCCTTGAGCACGGCGAGAACTTGCGGCGCGAACGCCTCGTTCAGCTCGACGAGGTCGATCCGGTCCCAGCCGATCCCGGTGCGCGCGAACAGCCGTTCGACCGCCGGGACCGGGCCGATGCCCATCCGGCTCGGGTCGCAGCCGGCCGCGGCGTAGCCATGGAACCACAGCATCGGCTCGAGCCCCAGCTCCGCGAGCTTGTCCTCGGCGACCACCAGGCACGCGGCGGCCGCATCGTTCTGCTGGCTGGCGTTACCCGCGGTGACCACACCGCCTTCGAGCGGGCGCAGCTTGCTCAGCGTCTCCATGCTGGCGTCGGCGCGAAAGCCTTCGTCGCGCTCGAACATGACCGGATCGCCCTTACGCTGCGGCACCGGCACCGGGACGATCTGCGCGTCGAACTTGCCGGCGTCCCAGGCGGCCGCGGCGTTTTGGTGGGAACGTACGGCGTATTCGTCGGCACGTTCGCGGGTTATGCCGTGGTCCTTCGCGAGGTTCTCGGCGGTTTCGATCATTCCGCTGATGACCCCGAAGCGGCTGGTCGGCTGGCTCATCAGCCGGCCGCGGCTGAGCCGGTCCCACAGCTCGACCGAGCCGGCCTTGACCCCGCCGCGCAAGCTCGTCGTGTAGTGCTCGACGTTCGACATGCTCTCGCACCCGCCGGCGATGACCACGTCGGCGTGCCCCGCCTCGATCATCATCGCTGCGCTGGCCACCGCCTGCAGGCCCGATCCGCAGCGCCGGTCGAGCTGGTAGCCCGGCACCTCGAGCGGCAGCCCGGCGGCGAGCCAGCTCCAGTGGCCGATCGCCGGCGCCTCGCCGTTGCCGTAGCCCTGGCTGAACACGACGTCGTCGACCCGCGCCGGGTCGATCCCGCTGCGCGCGATCAGCGCCTTCAGGATCACCGCGCCGAGCTCGCCCGCGCCGAGCGGGGCGAGGGTGCCGAGGAACTTGCCCACCGGGGTGCGCAGCGGGGTGCAGATGGCGGCGCGGCGTTTGCTCACAGTCTCGTTCTCCAACATCC
Source organism: Cypionkella sp. (assembly GCA_041730635.1). Taxonomy (GTDB): domain Bacteria; phylum Pseudomonadota; class Alphaproteobacteria; order Sphingomonadales; family Sphingomonadaceae; genus Tsuneonella. Next base: position 1,298 of record JBGSBH010000113.1, on the reverse strand, counting down.
GTTCGCCTCGAGCGTAGTCGAAAGGCGGTGCGCGCGTGTCTCGACTACGCTCGACACGAACGGGGATCAGGCTTTGCGGCGGAAGCCTTTCTCGTCGCTTCCAGCGACCACGCCGCGGTCAATAAGGTCAGCGATGATGCGGGTCGACAAACCGAGGGTTTCAGCGAGCACTTCCTCGCTATGCTGGCCCAGATAAGGCGCCGGCTTGGGATCGGCCGCCGGTTGCCCGCCGAGATGCGCGAAGCTGCGCGGCGCGGGGTAGGCGAAGCCGCTGGGATTGGCGGGCGAGGGGCCGAACAGCGGGTTGTCCGCCACCAGCGCGGGATCGTTCGCGGCTTCGAACATCGTGCGGTAGCGCTCGAAGGTCGCGCCCGCGCGCGTCAGCCGCGCCTCGAGCTCGGCGTAGTCGAACCGGCCCGCGGCTTCCTGGATTATCGCGAACAGCGCCTCGCGGTGGACGAAGCGGTTGTGGTCCGAGCGCGCGAACCGGACGCCGGTCTCCGCTTCGAGCGCGGCGACCGGGCCGGCGATCTCCAGCGCGGCGACCATCGCGTTCCACTGGTTGGGGGTCAGCACCGCGACCATGAACCGCTTTCCGTCGCGGCTGACGAAGTCGCGCCCGAGCGCGCCCCAGATCGCGTTGCCGAGCCGCGGGCGGTCGGCGCCGCGGTAGAGCATCTCGGCGAGCGCGCCCGAGTTGGCCACGGTGCCGATCATCACGTCGCCCAGCGGCACGCGCACTTCGCTCCCCTCGCCGGTCGCCGCGCGGTGATGCAGCGCGGCCAGCAGCGCGAACGCGCAATAGGCGCCGGTGATGAAGTCCCACGCCGGGAGCACCTGGTTGACCGGCGGCGCGGTGTCGGGGTCCCACTCGGCGGGCCCGGTCATCAGCGGGTAGCCGCTCGCCGCGTTGACGGTGAAGTCCATCGCCTGGCGCCCGTCGTGCCAGCCCATGATCCGCAGCGACACCATGTCGGGCCGCCCCTCGCTGACGGCGGCGTGGCTGAGGAAGCTCTTCTCGGGCAGGTTGGTGATCAGCTGGCCGGTCCGCCGCGCCAGCTCGACGCACAGCTCGCGGCCCTCGGCACTGCGCAAGTCGAGCGCGACCGACTTCTTCGCCCGGTTGAGGTTCTCCCACGCGAGGCTGCGGCCCTCGGCGGTCTGCATGTAGCGGTCGTAGTCGAGCCCGCCGCCGATCTGGTCGATGCGGATGACCTCCGCCCCCATCTGCGCGCAATAGAGCCCGGCGGTGGGGGAGGCGACGAAGCTCGAGACCTCGACGATGCTGAGGTCGCGGA
>JBGSBH010000112.1:0-7486 GCA_041730635.1 Cypionkella sp. | reverse complement strand
CCCTGGTTGCGCTTGCGCCGCGCGGTGACCCCGCGCTCAAGCCAGTGCGCCTCGATCTTCAGCCGCGCGTCGAGCCGCTCGGCGCTGCGCGCTTCCTCGGCGTAGACCTGCTCTTCCCACGCCTCGTAGCCGCCGAAGCCGACTTCCTTGCGCCGCATCTGCCCGCGGTCGAGCCACAGCGTGGTCGTGGTGAGGCGCTTCAGGAACGTGCGGTCGTGGCTGATCACCAGAAACGCGCCTTTGAACCGGCCGAGCCAGTCCTCCAGCCAGTCGATCGCCGCGAGATCGAGGTGATTGGTCGGCTCGTCCATCAGCAGGAGGTCGGGATCCTGCGCCAGCGCGCGGGCGATCGCCGCGCGGCGCTTCTCGCCGCCGCTCGCCTTGTCGGCCGCGCGGCTCATGTCGATGCCGAGCTGGCCGGCGATCGCCTCGACCTCGTGGCGCTCGGGCGGATGCTCGCCCGCGAGCGCCCAGTCCATCAGCGACGCGTGCCCGGCGAACTCGGGTTCCTGCTCGAGCAGCACGATGCGCGTGCCCGGCTTCACCTTGCGCTGCCCCTTGTCGGCTTCGATCTGCCCGTCGATCAGCCTGAACAGCGTGGTTTTACCGACCCCGTTGCGGCCGATCAGCGCCATCCGGTCGCGCGGGCCGATGTGCAGGTCGAGCTCGCGGAACAGCCAGCGGCCGCCCTGCTGCAGCCCGAGGCCTTCCCAGCTTAAGATCGGAGGCTGCGCCATGGGGCGGGGGCGGTAGGGATGGGTGGTCCCGGAGACAAGACATTCGTCATTGCGAGCGACCGCAGGTCGCGCGGTAATCCATCACCAGAGATAGATTGCTTCGCTACGCTCGCAATGACGAACGATGGTCGGGTGAGGCTATCCGGGCCGCGCCGCCTTTGCCTGTTCCACCATCCGCGCGACGTCGGCGAGGAGGGCGGGGGCGTCGTAGACCACCCCGTCCTTGATCGTCCAGCGCACCCCGCCGACCGTCTCGACCCGGTTGGTCGCGCGGTTCAAGCGCTGGAGGCCGGTGCCGTTGAGCACCTTGAGGTTCGCCAGCGGGTTCTCCGGCACGATGACGAGGTCGGCGAGCTTGCCCGGCTTGACGCTGCCCATCGGCGGCTCGATGCCCTTGGGATCGTAGAGCTCGCGCGCGCCGTCGATCGTCGCGGCGCGGAAGATCTCGAGCGGGGTGAGGCCCGCCTCGCGCAGCATCTCGAGCTCGCCGACATAAGCGAACCCCCAGGTCTGGTAGATATAGCCCGGGTCCGATCCCACGGTGACCCGCCCGCCGCGGTTCTTGAAATCGCGCACCAGCGCAAACCACCTGGCGTAGAACCGCTTCCACGCGGCTTCGGTCTCGCTGGTCCAGTCGTGGTAGTAACTACCGTGATTGGTGAGGCTCGGCTGGTAGAAATCCCACAGCGACGGCAGCGTGTACTTCTCGTGCCATTCGAAAGTACGGGCGCGTGCCACGTCGCGGCTGGCGACGTAGATGTTGAAGGTCGGGCTCAAGGTGACCTTGCGCTCGACCAGCTCGTCGAGGAACGAGTCCCACTTCGCGCTGCCCTGGGCGACCGCCTGGTCGGCGGTGCGCGCGACCCAGCCGAACCGATCCTGCTCGTCGTAGTAGTTGAACTCGGCCGGGTATTCGGGGATCGCGCGGCCATCGAGCAGGCTTTCGAACAAGCCGTAGAAGTGGGTGATCCCGCCCATACCGAGCTCGGCGGCGCGGGCGGCGTTCACTTCCGCGACGCCCTCCTGCTTGAGGTGGGTCACGGTGCCGAGCTTGAGCTTCTTCGCCTCGTCGAGCGCGGCGGCGAGCACCGCGGGGCTCTCGGCGTTGAAGAACTTGATCCCGTCGTAGCCCTGCGCGGCGATCCAGCGGACCCAGGCGCGCGCCTTGTCAGCCGTGTCGGGCACCCCTTGCGCCCACTTGTCGCCGAACACCGCGTAGGGAATGAGGCGCGGCGCCGCGATCGTGTTCGCGCGGCTGCGCGCGGCGTCGCTAAGGTCGTCGCCCGGGCCGAAATAGAACGACACCCCGCGCACCGTCGTCACCCCGTGCGCCAGCCACAGCTTGTAGCCGTAGCTCGGCTGAGGCGCCTTGGCCGGATCGCCGTTGTGGCCGTGGACGTCGACGAACCCGGGCAGCACGTACATCCCGGCGGCGTCGATGGTGCGGCGCGCGCGCGACTTGACCGCATCGGGCGCACCGCCCGGATGCAGCGCGGCGATGCGGTTGCCGGCGATCTCGATGTCGACCGGGCGCATCGGCGGGGCGCCGGTGCCGTCGATCACCGTCGCCCCGGTGATCAGCAGCGTGGGGTAGGGCCCTTCGCCTTCGCCCGAGACGCGGTCGGGCACGCGCTCCATCCGCTGGGCGGCGGCGGGGACGGCGAGGCAGAGCGCGGCGAGCGCGGCGAGCAGTCGGCGTGCGGCCATCGGACGAGCTTTCCCCTTGTTGCGCCTGGCCCTGTGGCCCGCCGCGCGCCGCGGAACAAGCGGGTTCAGCCGCGCGTAAGCGTATCGTCCGCAAGGGGGCCGCCAAAAGGAGCCATCGATGAACCGCCTCGCTATCCCGCTCGCCGCCGCCGCCGCCGTGGCGCTTCCCGCCGAGGCCGCCGATGTCGCGGTGACCACGCAGGGGCCGATTGTCGAACTGGCGGTGACCGAAACGGTCAAGGCGCGCCCCGACATTGCCGAAGTCGGCGCCGGGGTGACCACCGAAGCGCCCACCGCGGTCGCGGCGATGGCGGCGAACGCGCAGGCGATGGACGCGGTGATCGCCCGGATCAAGGCGCTCGGCATCCGCGCCGAGGACATCCAGACGACCGGCATCAACCTCGGCGCGCAGTACGATTACGAGCAGGCCCGCGGCCGGCCGGTGTTTCGCGCCTACCAGGCCTCCAACCGCGTCAGCGTGACCTTGCGCGACGTCAAGCGGACCGGCCCGGTGCTCGACGCGCTGGTCGCCGCCGGGGCGACCGACATCTCGGGCCCGAGCTTCTCGATCGACGACGACAGCGGGCCGCGGGCGCAGGCGCGCAAGGCGGCGTTCGACAAGGCGCGCGCGCAGGCCGCCGAGTACGCCCGCTGGGCCGGCTACACCGGCGTGCGGGTAGTGGCGGTGAGCGAGACGGCCAACTTCGGCCGGCCGATCCCCTACGAGCGCGGCGTGGTCGCGCAAGCCGCCGATGCCAAGGCGACCCCGGTCGAGCCGGGGCTGGTCGGCACTTCGGTGACCGTCGCGGTCACCTTCGAAATGACCCGCTGACCGGCTGAACCGCGACCCTCCGGGGATATTCACCGGTTGTTCAAAGCCCTGCGGCTATTGTTTCGTTCATCATGAAGCGCCTCATCGCCTTGCTTTCGCTTTTCGCGCTGGCCCTGCCGGCTGCCCCCGCGCTCGCCCAGCGCAACGATCAGGGCGAGGCGCGCAAGGAAATGCGCGCGGGCAACGTGCTGAGCTTGCGCGAGATCGAGAGCCGCGTGCTGCCGACGATGCGCGGCAGTGAATATCTCGGCCCGGCGTACGATTCGACCGCGATGGCCTACCGCCTGAAGTTCATCCGGGAAGGACGGGTGACCTATGTCGACGTCGACGCGCGTACCGGCCGAGTGCTCGGCGTCTCGCGCTGAGCGCCCGTACGCCTGCGGAAACCGCCGCTTCGGTTGACGCGTTCATGTCTTGCGCCCACATCGAAGCCGCCAGGCAACCGTAGGACCACTCGCCCATGCGCATCCTGATCGTCGAGGACGAGCCGACGCTCGGCCGGCAGCTCAAGTCGACGCTCGAGCAGACCGGCTATGCGGTCGACCTCTCGACCGACGGCGAGGACGGGCACTTCCTCGGCTCGACGGAAGAATACGACGCGGTGATCCTCGACCTCGGCCTGCCCGAGATCGACGGGCTGACCGTGCTCGGCATGTGGCGCAAGGAGGGGCGCAAGGTCCCCGTGCTGGTGCTCACCGCGCGCTACAGCTGGTCGGACAAGGTCGCCGGGCTCGATGCCGGCGCGGACGACTACCTCGCCAAGCCGTTCCAGACCGAGGAGCTGATCGCCCGCCTGCGCGCGCTGATCCGCCGCGCCTCGGGCAATACCTCGAGCGAGCTCACCGCCGGCGGCGTGCGGCTGGACACCCGCTCGGGCCGGGTCACGCTCAACGGCGAGCCGGTCAAGCTGACCGCGCAGGAATACAAGCTGCTCTCTTACCTGATGCACCACAAGGGCAAGGTGGTCAGCCGCACCGAGCTGATCGAGCATATCTACGACCAGGATTTCGACCGCGATTCGAACACGATCGAGGTCTTCGTCACCCGCATCCGCAAGAAGCTGGGCGCGGACGTCATCACGACCATCCGTGGCCTCGGTTACAGCCTCGACGACCCCGACGAGCAGCCGCGCGCCAACTGAGCCCGCCGCCGCGCCCGCCGAGGCGAGCGGATCGGTGAGCGACCCGGGCGCCGGCTCGCGGCAGACCGGCAGCCTGGCGCGCCGGATGATGCTGATCGCGTTCGGCTGGATCGCGATCCTGCTGCTCGCCGGCGGGTTCGCGCTCGACCGCACGCTGACCAACCTGGTCGAAAAAAACTTCGACGACCAGCTCGGCTACATGCTCACCGCGATGGTCGCCTCGGCCGAGATCGGCCCCGACGGCGAGGTGTTCTTCAACCGTCCGCTGGGCGACCAGCGCTTCCTCGAGCCGAACAGCGGGCTCTACTGGCAGATCAGCGGCGCGGGGCACGACGATTTCCCCAGCCGCAGCCTGTGGGATCGCAGCCTCCGGGTGCGCCGCGATCACCGCGACACCGACACGCACATCTACGATTCGGCGCAGTTTGCCGACGAACCGCTGCGGGTGGCCGAGCGCTCGATCGTGCTGCCGGGCAGCGACACCCAATGGTGGTTCACCGTCGCCGCCAGCCGCGGCGAGCTCGACGCGCAGCTCGCGCGCATCCGCTCGATCCTCGCGTGGAGCTTCGCGGTGCTCGGCCTCGGGCTGTTCACGATGGCGATGCTGCAGACCTGGTACGGGCTCGGCCCGTTGCGCCGCGTGCGGATGGCGATCCAGCACATGCGCGCGAGCGGGGCGAACCGCGTCACCGACCCGTTGCCGAGCGAAGTCCAGCCGCTGGTCGAGGAGCTCAACGCGCTGCTCGAGCACTCCGAACGGCAGGCGGAAGAAGCGCGCACCCATGCCGGAAACCTTGCGCACGCGCTGAAGACCCCGCTCACCGTAATCAACAACGCGGCCACCGCGCACGCGCCGGACCTGCCCGAGACGGTGATCCGCGAGGCGGGAACGATGCGCCGGCACGTCGACCACCACCTCGCCCGCGCCCGCGCGGTCGGCCGGCGCGCGGTCGGCCATGCGCAGACCCCGGTGTGCGAGAGCGCCGAGGCGGTGCGCCGCGCGGTCGAGCGGCTCTATCCGGAAGTGCGCTTCGACATCGCCGGCAACCGCCAAGCGCGCGTCGCGATCGAGCGGCAGGATTTGGACGAGATCCTCGGCAACCTGATCGAGAACGCCGCCAAGTACGGCGGGGGCAGCGTGTTCGTGACCGTCGATGCCGAGCCCGACGACGGGCCTTGCGTGATCTGGGTCGAGGACGACGGTATGGGTATCCCCGAAGCCGAGCGCACCCGCATCTTCGACCGCGGCGCGCGGCTCGACACCGGCAAGCCCGGCACCGGCCTCGGCCTCGCGATCGTGCGCGACGTCGCGGAAATCTACGGCGGCGGCGTGACGCTGGGCGAAAGCGAGGACCTGGGCGGCCTGCTGGTTCGGCTGACGCTGCCGCGGGCGGGTTGACTACGAGTATTACCTACGGTATTACCACGGTATGAAACTGGCGGTGTCAATTCCGGATGAGCTGGGCGCGGAAGCCGATAGGGCGGCGCGCGATCTGGGGCTGAGCCGGAGTGCGCTGTATGGTCGCGCGCTCGCAGAGTTCCTTCGTGCCCGCTCCGACCGGCACATGACCGAGCGGATCGACGAGCTGATGTCGCAGTTGGGGTCGCCGCGGAGCGAGTTTGTCTCCGCTGCCGCGCGGCGAAGGCTCGCGGAGAGCGAGTGGTAGTCGAGCAAGGCGAAATATGGTGGGCCGATCTTGGGGAGCCGATCGGATCGGCCCCGGGTTTTCGGCGGCCGGTGGTGGTGGTTCAGTCGGACCCCTTCAATGCCAGCCGGCTAGACACCATCGTCTGTGTCGCGCTTACAGGTCAGGTTCGGTGGGCGAATGCGCCCGGCAACGTATTGCTCGATGCGCGCTCGACCGGCCTCGATCGAGATTCCGTAGCCAACGTAAGCCAGATCGTGACAGTCGATCGGCTGTCGCTGTCCGAGCGAGTGGGCCGGATTTCGGAGCGTGACCTGACGAGGATCGTCGAGGGTATCTGCCTGCTGCTGGGCAAGGGGCGCATCGGCCGAGCCGGCCTCTAACCCGCCCGCGCGCTTTCGTGGTGGCGGATCACTTCGTCGATCACGAAGCGGAGGAACTTCTCGCTGAATTCGGGGTCGAGCTGCGCTTCTTCGGCGAGCGCGCGCAGCCGGGCGATCTGCGCCGCCTCGCGCGCCGGGTCCGCGGGGGGCAGGTTCGCCTGCGCCTTGTAGGCGCCCACGGCCTGGGTGATGCGGAATCGCTCGGCGAGGATGTGGATCAGCGCGGCGTCGATGTTGTCGATGCTGCGGCGGTAGGCCGCGAGCCGGGGATCGGCGCCGGGTTCGAACTCTTCGCGCATCGCTAACCTGTGATAGCGGCGATTCCGCGCTTGCCAAGCGACCGGCGCCCACCCATGTGCGCCGCATGAGCGCCGAGATCGTCCCGCTTCCGCGATCGCGTGCCGGCGCCGCGCTGCCCACGCTCGATCCGATGCTTGCGCTGACCGCGCCCGGGATGAACGCGGTCAACGCGGTGATCCTCGACCGGATGCAGTCGAAGATTCCGCTGATCCCAGCGCTCGCCGGGCATCTTATCTCCGGCGGCGGCAAGCGCCTCAGGCCGATGCTGACTCTCGCCGGTGCCGAGGTGGTGGGCTACAACGGCACCCGCCATCACAAGCTCGCCGCCGCGGTCGAGTTCATCCACACTGCGACGCTGCTGCACGACGACGTGGTCGACGGCAGCGATCTGCGGCGCGGCAAGGCGGCAGCGAACATCGTCTTCGGCAACCCGGCGACGGTGCTGGTGGGCGATTTCCTGTTCTCCCGCGCGTTCGAGCTGATGGTCGAGGACGGCAGCCTCAAGGTGCTGAAGATCCTCAGCCACGCCAGCGCGGTGATCGCCGAGGGCGAGGTCGACCAGCTCACCGCGCAGCGCCAGATCGAAACCAGCGAGGAACGCTATCTGGCGATCATCGGCGCGAAGACGGCCGCGTTGTTCGCCGCCGCCACGCGGATTGCCGCGGTGGTGGCCGAACGCAGCGAGGCGGAGGAAAAGGCGCTCGACTCCTACGGCCGCAACCTGGGCATCGCCTTCCAGC
>JBGSBH010000111.1:0-7687 GCA_041730635.1 Cypionkella sp. | reverse complement strand
GGAACTGATCGACGTGCTCAAAATCGCCGATAGCGGCATTCCGCGCTCCACCTTGGTGGGCAGTTGGGCGGGCGCATTCGGCAACTCGCAATTCCTGCCGAGCATCTACCTGCGCCTCGCGCAGGACGGCGACGGCGACGGGCGGCGCAACATCTGGACCAACCGGTCCGACACGCTCGCCTCGATCGCCAATTACTTTCGCGACGCCGGCTGGCGGCGCGGCCAGCCGTGGGGGGTCCAGGCCAGCGTGCCGGCGGGCTTCGACTGGTCGGCGGTGCGCTCGGCGATGACCGCCCCGGTCTGCCCGCAGGTGCATGGGCGACACAGCCGCTGGATGAGCGTGGCCGAGTGGCGCGCGCTCGGCGTGCGGCCGCAGGGCTATCTCGACGATGCGGTCACCGCCACGCTGTTCCAGCCCGATGGCCCGGGCACCCGCGCCTGGCTGTTAACCGCAAATTATCGGGTGATCCTCGAATATAACTGCTCGAACTACTACGCGATGAGTGTGGGGTTGCTTGCAGATGAGATTGCCCGCTGATGCCGCGCACCGGCTCCCTGTTCTCGGCCTGGCGTTCGCTGCGCTGGCAGGCTGCGGCCTGATCGGCGGCGGCGGGGATCGGCCCGCCGCGAACGCCGGGGTATCGACGGCCGCCGCCGCGGCCACTGGTCCCGAGGCCGACTACCCGATCACCCTCGGCGAACCGTTCACCATCGACGGCCAGCTCTACACCCCCGCCGACACGCTCAATTACGATAGCGTCGGCTACGCGGCGCTCGACGCCGGCGCCGGTGTCACGCTGGCCCACCGCACGCTGCCGCTTCCCTCGTATGTCGAGGTAACCTCGCTCGCCACCGGCAAGACGATCCTCGCGCGGGTCGAGCGGCGCGGTCCGATGGCCGGCAGCCAGCTGATCGCGCTGTCGCCTGCCGCCGCGGCCGAGCTCGGCGAAGGCGAGGGCGCCGCCGTGCGCGTGCGGCGGGTCAATCCGCCCGAAGCCGACCGGGTCGAGCTGCGCGCCGGCCGCGCCGCGGCGCCCCGCATCGCGACGCCCAAGTCGCTCGTCGAGGTCTTGCGCCGCAAGCTGCCGGCGACCGGATCGGCCAGTCTGCGAGCTCCCGTCTCACCCCGTAGCGCGGCCGCGCCCGCCAGCCCGGGCCCGACCACAGCCCGCGCGCCGGCGGTACCGCCGAAGCCGGCTCCCCGCGCTTCCGCCGGACCCGCGGCGACCGCGGCTCCGCGGGTTGTCGGCGCCTATCCGCTGCCGCCGCTCGCCGGTGGCCCGAAGCCGGGCTCGCCGCCGGTGGTAGTGGCGCGAGCCGAGCCGGCGCCGGTCGCCCCCGCGCCGCCCCGCGCGGCCGCAGCCCCCGACCGGCCCCGGGCGGGAGCCGCCGCCGAGCCGGCGGAGGGCTACGTGATCCAGGCTGGCACGTTCGCCAGCGCGGCCAACGCCCAGCGGGCGGCCAAGGCGCTCGGCGGCTACGTCAGCCCGGCGGGCAAGCTCTATCGGGTTCGCACCGGGCCTTTCGCCAGCCGCGGACAAGCCGAAGCGGCGCTCGCCAAGGTGCGGGCGGCCGGATATAGCGACGCGCGAGTCCACACCGCAGGTTGATCCGCCGGCTCCCGGCGGCGGGAGCGCACTTGATTAGCTTGACCCGACTGTTGCCGGCTGGCGCCGCGCTCTGTGCCGCGGCGAGCGCCGCGAGCGCCGACCGGCCGCCGATCCTCCCCGCGCCGCCCCCGGCCGACGTGCCGATCGCGCTGCTCGTCGACCTGTCCTCCGGCCAGACGCTCTATGCGCGCGAGCCCGATCGGCGCTTCATGCCGGCGTCGATCACCAAGGTGATGACCGCGTTCACCGCGTTCGAGATGATCGCGGCGGGCAAAGTCTCGCCCGATCAGCTGCTGATGGTCAGCGACCGGATGTGGACCGACTGGCACGGCGTCGGCTCGACGATGTTCCTCGATCTCGGCCAGCGGGTCAGCATCGACGCGTTGCTGCACGGAATCACGACCGTTTCCGCGAACGACGGCGCGGCGGTGCTGGCCGAAGGGCTCGCCGGCTCGGTTCCCAAGTGGATCGACCAGATGAACGCCGCCGCCCGCCGCATCGGCATGCGCGACAGCCATTTCGGCACGCCCAACGGGTGGATGGACGAAGGCCGCACGTTCACCACCGCGCGCGATCTCGCCACGCTGGCCGAAGCCATGCTGACGCGGCATCCCCAGCTCTACGCGCGCTACTTCGGTCATCAGCGATTCAAGTTCAACGGTTTCGAACAGCGCAACCACGATCCGGTGAGCGGCGTTGTCGCCGGCGCCGACGGGATCAAGACCGGGTTCACCAATCAGGCCGGTTACGGCTTTCTCGGCAGCGCCGAACGCGGCGGCCGGCGGTTGGTGATGGTAGTGGCCGGCGCGCCCAGCGGGCGGGTTCAGAAACAATCGTCGCGCGAGTTCCTCGAATGGGGCTTCCGCGCCTTCCGGGGCCACCCGCTGTTCGCCAAGAATGCGGTAGTGGCCGAAGCGCACGTGCAGGGCGGCGCCAGCCGCCGCGTCGGCCTGGTCGCGGCGCGGCCGGTGGGGTACGATCTGCCGCTGGGGCAGACCGGCGGGGTGCGGCTGACGGTACGCTATCAGGGCCCGCTGCGCGCGCCGATCGAAGCCGGGGAAGAAGTCGCGCAGCTGGAGATCACGGTCGAGGGACAAGCCCCCGCACGCGTCCCGCTGAGAGCCGCCGAAGCGGTCCCCCAGGCCGGTGCGTTCCAGCGGCTGGTCAACGGCGTCGCGGGCCTGTTCGGATGACCCGCGGGCGGTTCATCGCGTTCGAAGGCGGGGAGGGCAGCGGCAAGTCGACCCAGGCTACCGCGCTCGCCGCGGGGCGCCGCGCGCGCGGACTGCCGGTCGAGCTGACCCGCGAGCCCGGCGGCACCCCCGGCGCCGAGGCGATCCGCCGGCTGCTGCTCAATCCGCCGGGCGAGGGGTGGGGCGCGCCCGCCGAAGCGTTGCTGTTCGCCGCCGCCCGCGCCGATCATGTCGCGCGGCGGATCGGGCCGGCGCTCGATCGCGGCGACTGGGTTATCAGCGACCGCTTTCTCGATTCGAGCCGCGCTTACCAGGGCGGGGCGGGCGGCGTCGGCGACGAGGCGGTGCGCGCACTCCACGCGATCGGCAGCGGCGGGCTGTTGCCCGACCTGACCATCCTGCTCGACATCGATCCTCGGGTCGCGTTCGCCCGCACCCGGCGCCGCGACGGCGGCCGGTCCGACGCGATCGGTGGCCGCGATGCGGACTACCATGCTGCGGTCGGGGCAGCGTTCGCCCGGCTGGCGCGGGCGGAGCCTGAACGGTTCGCGGTCGTACCGGCGGGCGATGCACGCGCGGACGTGGCGGAGCGCGTGTGGCAGGCAGTGGTGCCGCTGCTGGATCGCGCGGCGTGATTTTTGCGGGTCACGAAGCCGCCTGGCGCGAGTGGCGCGAAGGGCTGGCGAACGCGCGAATGCACCACGCCTGGTTGCTCGCCGGCCAGCGCGGCCTCGGCAAGATGCGGTTCGCGCTCGCCGCCGCGCGCGAGCTGGTGGCCGAGCCGGGCATCGCGCAGCCCGCTGGCGACCATCCCGACATCCTCGTGCTCACCCACGGCCCGAAGGACGACAAGGCGGAGAAGCTGCGCGACGAGGGCAAGGAGTTCGAGCTCGCCCGCAACATTCGGATCGGCCAGGTGCGCGAGATGCAGCGGCGGCTGACCACCCGCCCGACTCTCGGCGCGCGCCGAGCGGTGATCTTCGACCCGGCGGACGATCTGGAGACAAGCGCGGCAAATGCGCTACTCAAAAGCCTCGAAGAGCCGCCGGCGGGCACCACGTTCCTGCTGGTCGCGCACCGACCCGCGCGCTTGCTCCCGACCATTCGATCGCGTTGCCGGCTGCTGCGCTTCCCTGTGCTCGATGACGCTACCATCGCCCGGCTGCTGGAGGACGCCGCCCCTCAAGCCGGTGCGGGCGCCCGGGCCGCGGCCGCCGAGATAGCTGGCGGCTCGCCGGGCGCTGCGCTGGCGTTTCTGGAGCAGGACCTCGCGCCGATCGACGCGCTGCTGCGCGCGATCGTGCAGCGCGGCGATGACGACTTCGCGCTCCGTGGGAAGCTCGCCTCCGAGATCGGCGCGCGGCCCAGCCGCGAGCGGATTAGCGCGGTGCTGGACCTCGCCCGCGCGACGCTCGCGCGCGCGGCGCATACGACCCCGCGCGAGGCTCTGCCGCCGCTGGTGGAAGCGCACGCCGACCTGGTGCGTCTCGCCGCGCAGGCGCCCATGTACAACTTCGACGCGGGGCTGCTGGTGATGCAGATCGGCGGGTTGCTCGCCTCTGCCGCCGCCGCTAGCGGCCATGCCGATGCCTGAGCCGTACTATCTCACCACCGCGATCAGCTATCCGAACGGGCGTCCGCATATCGGCCACGCTTACGAGGCGATCGCCGCGGACGTGGTCGCGCGGCACAAGCGCGCGCAGGGGTACGACGTGAGGCTGGTCACCGGGACCGACGAACATGGGCTAAAAATGGCCCGCACCGCGCGCGAGGCAGGCCGCGACACGCTCGAGTTCGCGACTGAGATGTCCAACCATTTCCGCGATATGTGCGCGGCCCTTCACATCGACTATAGCGCGTTCCGACGCACCACCGAAGCGCAGCACCACGCCGCCAGCGAGGCGATCTGGCAGGCGATGGCGGCGAGCGGCGACCTCTACCTCGACCGCTACGAGGGCTGGTATTCGGTCCGCGACGAGGCTTTCTACGATGAAAGCGAGCTGATCGAGGGCGAGGGCGGGGGCAAGCTTTCGCCGCAGGGCACGCCGGTCGAATGGAACGTCGAGGAAAGCTGGTTCTTCCGTTTGTCGAAGTATCGCGACTATCTCGTTGAACTGAACCAGACACCCGGATTCCTCGAGCCCGAGAGCCGGCGCAACGAGGTGCTCGCTTTCCTGCGCGGCAACGAGCTGCGCGACCTGTCGGTTTCGCGCACCAGTTTCGACTGGGGGGTGCCGGTGCCGGGCAGCCCGGGGCATGTGATGTACGTCTGGGTCGACGCGCTCACCACCTACCTCACCGGGATCGGTTTTCCCGAGCGGGACGGGGACTTTGCACGGTTCTGGCCGGCCGATCTGCACCTGATCGGCAAGGACATTGTCCGCTTCCACGCGGTCTACTGGCCGGCTTTTCTCAAGAGCGCCGGTCTGCCGGCCCCCAAGGCCGTGTTCGGCCACGGTTTTCTGTTGAACCGCGGCGAGAAGATGTCGAAGTCTCTCGGCAACGTCGTCGATCCGGTGGACTTGGCGACCCGCTTCGGGGTCGACAATCTGCGCTACTTCCTGCTCGCCGAGGTTCCCTTCGGCAAGGACGGCAGCTTCAGCGCGGAAGCAATCGTCACTCGCTGCAACGCCGAGCTCGCCAACAGCTTCGGCAACCTCGCCCAGCGGGTACTGTCGATGCTCTACAAGAACCTGGGCGGGGAGCTCACCCTATTCGAGGGCACCGAGCGGGACGACGCACTCCGCAATGACGTTGCGATAGCGTCGCGCCGCGAGCTGCCGAACGCCTTCGACCGCCTCGAGTTCTCGGTCGGGATCGAGGCCTGGCTGCGCGCGGTGTTCGCGTGCAATCAATATGTCGACGAACAGGCGCCGTGGGCGCTGCGCAAAAGCGATCCCGACCGGATGCGGGTCGTTCTGCTGACGCTGTTCGTCGCTGTGCGCGATCTCGCGATCGCCATCCGGCCGGTGGTACCGTCGTCCGCCGACCGCTTGCTCGACCAGATAGGAATACCTGCCGGCGAGCGGGATTATCCCGCGCTGGACGACCGCGATTGGTATGCGCGCCTCGTCGCCTCGGGCTTCCGGCTGGGGCAGCCGGTCGGCGTGTTCCCGCGGCTCGAGCTATTGGTCGAGGACCCGGCGTGAGGCTGATCGACAGCCATTGTCACCTCGAATACGAGGGTGTTGCCGAGGACCGCGACGGGGTGCTCGCCCGCGCCCGTGCCGCGGGGGTGGCGGGCATGCTCAACATCTCCACCCGGCGGCGCGAGTGGGACGCGGTGATCGGCACCGCCGAGCGCGAGCCGGATGTTTGGGCCAGCGTGGGCATTCACCCGCACGAGGCCGACGGCCATGCCGACCTCGGCCGCGAGGCGCTGCTCGAGGCCGCCGCTCACCCGCAGGTGATCGGTATCGGCGAAACCGGGCTCGACTACTATTACGACAAGTCCGACCGCGCGGTGCAACGCGGTCTGTTCCGAATGCATATCGGGGTCGCGCGCGAGACCGGCTTGCCGCTGATCGTCCACACCCGCGATGCCGAAGACGATACCGCCCGGATCCTGGCCGAGGAGATGGAGCGGGGCGTGTTTCCCGCGCTGATCCACTGCTTCACCGCCTCGGCCGGGTTCGCGCAGAGGGTGCTCGACCTCGGGCTCACGATCTCGCTCTCCGGCATCGTCACCTTCAAGAACGCCCGCCCGTTGCAGGAGATAGCGGCGGCGCTGCCCGCGGACCGGATTCTGGTCGAGACCGATAGTCCGTTTCTGGCGCCCGTCCCGCACCGGGGCCGACCCTGCGAGCCTGCTTTCGTGCACGCGACCGCCCAGTTCGTTGCGGCTCTGCGCGGCGTGGAACTCCCCGAATTCGCGGAAACAACAACCCGCAACTTCATGCAACTGTTCACGAAAGCCCGGCTGACCGTAGCGAGCAAAGTCGCGTGAAGCTGATCATGCTCGGCTCCGGCACGTCGACCGGGGTACCGCGGGTCGGCGACGATTGGGGCGAGTGCGATCCCGCCGAACCGCGGAACCGGCGCTCCCGGGTGTCGATCGTCGTCGAAAGCGAGGAGAGCAAGCGGCTTTTGGTCGACACCGCTCCCGACTTGCGGCAGCAGTTGCTGGCCAACCGGATCGACCGGGTCGAAGGCGTGTTCTGGACCCACGATCACGCCGATCACTGCCATGGCATCGATGATTTGCGGGTGATGCGCTACGACCGCGCGGGACCGATCCCCGGCTTCGCCGCGGAGGAGACCGCCCGCCGGCTGCGCGCGCGGTTCGGTTACGTGTTCGCGGGCGAGCATGGCTATCCGACGATCTGCGAGCTCGCCACGCTCGACCGGCTGCGCATCTTCGCCGGCTTCGCAATCGGCAGCTGCCAGATGCCGCACGGGCCCGCCAGGTCCACCGCCTATCGTTTCGAAGCAGACGGCAAATCGATTGGATATGCGACGGATTTCAGCGAGATCGTGCCGGAGATGGAGAACCTTTTTGCAAGGGTCGACCTGCTCGTCGTCGATTGCCTCCGGCGGCGGCCGCACCCGACGCATGCGCACCTCGCGATGGCGCTCGACCTGGTCGAGCGCTGTCGAGCGAAACGCGCGGTGCTGACACATCTCGACAAAAGCATGGATTATGCGACGCTGTCGGCCGAAGTGCCGCCGCACGTCAGCGTCGGATACGACGGCCTGGAGGTCCGCTTGTGAGCGAGTTCGGCGCGGTCAATCTGATTGCTCTGGCTGCCTGCCTGGTGCTGGCAGCAAGCGCCGCGGCATCGTTCCGGCTCGGCTGGGCGGAGAGCGTTCGATTGCTGCTTGTCTGGGGCGGTATCTTTGCGGCTGTCTTCCTGATCATCTCGATGATCATCGGATGAACACCTC
>JBGSBH010000110.1:0-7717 GCA_041730635.1 Cypionkella sp. | reverse complement strand
GATTCGGGCAAGGGTGGACTCAAGGGTATGGCCGCCTCGGGCGGTGTTGTCGAGGGTATTGCCCGCGTCATCACGAGCCCCGACCAGCTGGGCGAACTGAAGCAGGGCGAGATTCTCGTCGCTCCGGTTACCATCGCTCGAGCGGCTGGCGCCCGAGCCCGCCCCCGCAGCCGATTGGCACTCTGCCCCCGCCTTCCTGTGGGATGGCAGCGCCGCGCGCGCGGTGGCCCGGATCGAGGCGCCGGCGCTGGCCCAGCTCAAGGGCATCGAGCGGCAGAAGCAGGTGGTCGCGGCCAACCTGGCCCGGCTCGCCGCCGGGCACGCGGCGCACGACATGCTGCTGTGGGGCGCGCGGGGGATGGGCAAGAGCGCGCTGGTGCGCTCCGCCACGGTGGCCGCGCAGGCGCAGGGAGACCTCGCGCTGGTGCAGGTCGCGCCCGGTGCGCTGGCTGGCCTGCCCGCGCTGTTCGCCGAGCTCGGCGGCGCGCGGCGCAGCTTCCTCGTCTATCTCGACGATCTCGGCTTCGCGGACGGCGACAGCGTGGGCCCGCGGCACTTGCGCGCGTGGCTCGAAGGCGGGGTCGAGGCGCGCCCGGCCAACGTCCGCCTGGCGGTGACCAGCAACCGCCGCGCGATCGTGCCGCGCCACGCGGCCGAGCAGGACGATCCGCTCAACCCGCGCGACGCGGTGGACGACCTGCAGGCGCTGGCCGACCGCTTCGGGCTGTCGGTCGGCTTCCACGCGGCGAGCCAGGACGATTACCTGGCGATCGTCGCCGCCTACGCCGAGCCGCTGGGGCTCGCGTGGGAGCCCGGTGAGGCGCTCGAATGGGCGCAGCGGCGCGGCGCGCGCTCGGGGCGCACCGCGTGGCAGTTCGTCACCGAGCTCGCCGGGCGCGCCGGGCGCTCGCTCTGACCGCTCAGGGCTGCTGGCGGGCGAAGTCCTCGTCGAACGTCGCCCCGGCGCCGCGCAGCTCGCGCCGCGGGGGCAGCCGCGCGCCGGTGACCCGCGCGATCGCCGGCGCGGGGGCGGCCCCGGGGGCGATCACCCGCCAGACGATCCCGGCGGTGTCGTCGGTCACCAGCAGCGCGCCGTCCCTGGCGAAGGCGACCCAGGTCGGCCGCCCGCGGGTGGTCTTGCCGTTCTTGGCAAGAAACCCGGTCAGCACCGGCAGCGGCTGGCCGACCGGCTTGCCGCGCGCGTCGAACGCGACATAGACCACGTCGTACCCCGCCTTGGGCTCGCGGTTCCACGAACCGTGCCGCGCGATCACCGCGCCCGAAGCGAACCGCTCGCCCAGCCGGGTGCCGCCGCCGGTGAACGCCATCCCGAGCGGCGCGGTGTGCGGGCCGAGCGCGTATTCGGGAATGCGGATGTAGTCGGGGTTGAAGCCGTCAGGCGTCGGGTGGTCGACCCGCTCGTCGAAGTTGCTGCGCCACCAGACCCACGGCCAGCCGTATTGCGCGCCGACCGGCACGTTGGTGAGGTAATCGGGCACGAGGTCCGAGCCGAGCATGTCGCGCTCGTTGACCACGGTCCACAGCTCGCCGCTCCAGGGGGAGAAATCCATCCCGTTGGGATTGCGCAGGCCGGCGGCGAACTGGCGCTGGCGCCCGGTTTCGAGATTGTAGTCCCAGATCGCCGCGCGTCCGCGCTCCTCCTCGAGCCCGCGCTCGGCGATGTTCGAGGCCGAGCCGACCGCGACGTAGATGTGCTTGCCGTCGGGCGAGAGCACGATGTGGCGCATCCAGTGGTTGCCGGCCGGCGGCAGGTCCATCAGCTTCTTCGGCGTGCCCGACAGCGTCGTCGCGCCTTCCTGGTAGGGGAAAGCCAGCAGCGCGTTGTGATTGGCGACGTAGAGCGTGCCGTCCTGGTAGGCCATGCCCGAGGGGGAAGCGAGCGCGGGGTGCGCCAGCAGCGCGGTCTGCTCGGCGCGCCCGTCGCCGTCGGTGTCGCGCAGCAGCGCGATCTTGTCGGCCGAGGGGACCCCCGCCCCGGCCTTCTTGAACAGGAAGCGCATCACCAGCCCCTCGATCCCCCCCGGGCCCTTGCTCGGCGGGCGGTTGGTGAGCGCGGCGAGCACATCGCCGTTGGGCATGACGTAGAGCGTGCGCGGATGGTCGAGCCCTTCGGCGAAGCGCGTCACCGCCAGCCCCTGCGCGGCGACCGGCGCCTCGCCCGCCGGCCAGCCGGTCGGCTCGGCGATGCCCACGGTGGGGATCGTCTCCTCGCGCGGGCGGAGCAGCTCGGGCTCGGGCCCGCTGAGCGCGGCGATCGGCTGGCGCGCCTTGTCGGGGGTGAGGAGGTAGGCGACCACGCCGCCGATCAGCACGATCGCGACGAGCAGCCCGATGAGAACTTTTCGGCCGGTGCTCATGCCGCATGCACTACGGCAGCGGCGCGCTTGCGGCAACGGCGCGGCGCGCTACAGGCCGCGGGCGATGTACGATTTCCGCCCCGATCCCGCCCAGCCCAAGCCCGCGCTCTACCGCGAGCTGGTCGCCGCCGCCGACGCGCTGACCGCCGGCGAGCCCGACGGCGTCGCCAACATGGCCAATGTCGCGGCGCTGATGTGGGAATTCGTGCCCGAGCTGAACTGGGCCGGGTTCTACCGCGCGGTCGGCAGCGAGCTGGTGCTCGGCCCGTTCGCCGGCCGGCCGGCGTGCATCCGCATCCCCTTCGGCCGCGGGGTCTGCGGCGTCGCGGCGGCCAGCGGAGCGACGCAGCTGGTGCCCGACGTGCACGCCTTCCCCGGCCATATCGCCTGCGACGCCGCCAGCCGCAGCGAGCTGGTCGTCCCGGTGCTGCGGGCGGGCCAAGTGGTGGCGGTGATCGACCTCGACAGCCCGCGCCCGGCGCGGTTCGATGGCGCGGACGCCGCGGGGATCGAGGCGCTCGCGGCGCTGCTGGCGGACCGCCTCTAGCGACCCGAATCGGGACAGCGGCGATACGCCGGGTTGGGCCGGCGCGAGGCAATGCTAAATTTTCCGTTAACGCGCGATTCGAGCCCGCTGCCGGGCGCGCGCGAGACAGGGGAAAACAGCGCATGTCCGCCCACCGCTTCGCTTTCACTGCCGCCGCCGGCGCGCTGGCGTTCTCCGCCCCGGCGCTGGCGCAGCCGGCCGAGCCCTACGAATACGCGCAGGAAGCCGGGGAGCCGGGGATCGTTTATGACGATGCGCCGATGGTCCAGCCGGTTCCGTTGCCCCTGCCGGTCGCCGCGCCGCCGCACGGGCACCATCCGATGGGTGCGCACCATCCGGCGCCGCCGCCGGCCTACCCGGCTTACGGCCACGCGATGCCGCCGATGGCGCATCCGCGCGTCCCGCCATTCGACCGCGACGCCTGGCTGCGCAACTGCCGCGAGCGCATTCGCGGCGTGAGCCGGGAAGAGCGCGGCAGCGTGATCGGCGGCCTGCTCGGCGCGGCCGCCGGCGGGGTGATCGGCAACCGCGCATTCGACAGCGAGCGGCTCGGCGGCACCCTGCTCGGCGCCGGGATCGGCGGGCTCGCCGGCCTCGCCGTCGGGGCCGCGATCGGCGCGGCGGGCGACCGCCGGCGCGAGGACGAATGCGCGTGGCACCTCGACCGCTACATGGCCGGCGGCCACGCCGGGTATGGCTACGGTTACCCGCAGGCCGGCCACGGCTATGGCTACGGGTACGGGTACGGGTACCCGGCGGTCGCCTACGTCCCGGTGCTGGTGGCCGTGCCGCAGCGCGCGGTGGTGCGCGAGACGGTGACCGAGGAATGGGTCGACGTGCCGGTGCCTAGCCGCTCGGTCCCGCGCCGCGCCCCGGTCCACCACGCGGCGCCGGCACCCGACAAGCGCGTCAAGCTCATCAAGGGCCGCTGACCGGCGGCCGGTCGCGGCGGCGCGGGGCGGATCCAGGTCCGCGCTCGCCCGCCCGGGCGACCACCGTCGGCGCCGCCGCCGGCACACCCGGCGTGCACGTCAGCGGTGCCCTCTCGGGCCCGGTCAGGTCGATCCCGCCCAGCGCCACCGTGCACGCCCGATCGCCGGTGCCGATGGCCAGCTCGCGATCCTCGCTGCCGGCGTTGATCTCGACGACGCCGTCGAACCCGACCAGGCTCGTCTCGCCCGAAGGAAGCGCGCGCGCCACCAGCCCGGCCGCGAGCGGCGCGCCCGCCGCATCGACCACCCGCACCTGCCGGGGGACGAAGCGGATCACGTCGAGTGCGACCAGCGCCACCGCGCCGCGGGGCACCACCACCCGCTTCCGCACGTCGCGGGCGAGCGCGTCGAGCGGCAGCTTGTCGGCATCGACATCGAAGCCGATCGCCACCTGCGGCGGGATGTTCTCCACCAGCAGCAGCCCGTTGCGGCCCGTCATCCCCGCAGGGCGGTTCTCGCGCATCACCGGCACCGCGTCGACTTTGCCGGTGCGCACCAGCGCATAGGTGCCGCCGGTGCGGTTGCGCGCGAAGACGCCGCCGCCGGCGACGATCAGCGTGCCGCGCGCGTTCGCTCGCGCCGCGAAGGTACCTCGCACCCGCTCCACCTCCCCTTCGAAGCGGGCGAAACCGGCGCGATAGGCGAGCGAACCCGCGGTCCGCCCGGCCTGGCCGGAAGTGCGCTCGAGCGCGTAGCCGAGCGGCTGGCCTTCGATATCGTACTGCCGCATCGTCGCCGCCCCGGCGAACGGCGCGTTGCTGCCCTTGCTGGCGGTGATCTGCGAGCTGCGCCCGTGGCCGAGCTGGATCGACACCCCGGTGAAAGCGGTGAAGCCCGCCCCGCTGGCGGCGCCGCGGCGGTATCCGACCGAGCCGAACGCGTCGATCGCGCGGCTGATCCGCATCCGCAGCGCGGCGTTGACGACGTCGATCCGCCGCTCGCTGGTCGGATAGCGCGGATCGAACGAGGTTTCCTGCCGCGAGGCGGAGAGCTGGATCCGGTTGAAGCTGCCGAGATCGAAGCCGATCTGCGCGACATAGAGCCGCGGCGGGGCCGGATCGCCCAGCTTGCTCGCCACGTCGCGGTACCCGGCGCTGGGCAAAGTTGCGCCGATGCGCCCGGAAAGTCGGCTTCCGCTCGATTCGACGCCCAGGTTGAGCAGGTGGCCGCTCCGGCCGCTGGCGCTGTCATGGCTGTAGCGCGCTTCCGCCGTGAGCAGCGCGAGCCCGCCCAATGCGACATCGCCGCGGACGCCTGCATTGAACAGGCCCGCGGTCCATTCGGCGGATGCCTCGAGGGTGAGCTGCGAGCTGATCCCCCGGCGGTAGAAGATCGACCCCGCGAGCGGACCGTAGTCATGGCTCGCGGTGCCGTATCTTCGTCGGACGAACCCGGCGTTCACCGCGAATTCGCTGAGGTTTCGCGCCAGCAAGTTGCGCGAGACATAAAATCGCGCCGCCTGCACGACCTCGCGCCCCAACGCGTCGCGGGTGACCACCGCCACTTCGCCGCGGCCGAGTTGCGCCGGGATGTTGCGCACGGTGAATTCGCCGGGCTCGACCTGGCCGAGCGTGGTGCGCTGGTCGCCGTTGATGAGGTCGATCCCGGTGGGAACCGCCACCTGGCCGCTGAAGCTTGGCAGCGGGATCGTCACCAGATCGGGACGCAGCGAATAGTCCGATCCGAGCTGCACCCCGCCCATTCGCAGCGCGCGCTGGCTTTGCCCGCCGGCCGAGACGAAGTCGCCGGCCGAGAGGGTCAATCCCGCGCGCGGCACCTGCAGCCGCAGCGTGGTGTCGAGGCGGATGAACGTCCGCGCCCCTTCGGCCGGGCGGGTCGCGACCTGCATCGTCGCCCCGAGCGCCAGGTTGCCGCGCACCAGGGCGGCGTCGAAGTAACCGGCCGCGGCAGACCGTCCGCGGGCGAGCGTGGCGCTGACGTCGTAATCGATGCGCAGCGCGGTGATCGCCGCGCTCTCGCCGCGCATCGCCGGCCCTGCGTGCAGATCGATGTAGTTGCCCTTGTCGCTCTTGCGCAGGAGCTGCACCTCGAGCCGCTGGCGCAGCGCGTCGAACTGCCATTTGGCGAGGGCGAGCTTGTCGAGCGCGACCATGCCCTTCGCCGAATCGGCCACCGGCAGGCCGGCGACGCGGGCGGCGTCGGCGTCGATCGTCAGTACGGAACCTTGCCAGGCGAGCGGCACCAGCCGCTTCATCACCTCGCCGTCGACCGCGATCTCGGACAGGCCCGGGCCGTCGCTCGGCTGGACGCTCTGCGCGGTCAGGCCCCGCGGGAGGGCGAACGGATCCGATTGCGCTGCGGCGGGGGTTCCGCCGAGGGCCGCCGCGGCGGCCGCGAGAAGCGCGAGGAGCCCGTCAGCAGGACGGGGTCGCGGTGCCATGGGCCGTCTGCCCGTCGACCTCGGCGGTGATCGTCACCGGCCCGAGGCTGCAGGCGTTGGCGAGCGGCCAGGTGATCGCCGCGCCGCCCAGCACGTAGCGCAGCGAGTTGCGCTCGAGCGCCACCGGCGCGCCGGCGGCGTCCTTGACCTGGACTGCGAGCACCCGCGCGGTCGCACCGCCGGCGTTGGCGAGCGCCAGCTCGCCGCCGCGCACGCTCCATTCGAGCCGCGCGGGCGCGGCGGTGTCGCGGTCGAGGAACACCGGCAGGGTGAAGCGCAGCCGCGCCTCGGCCGAGCCCGACTGCGCCGACGCGGGGTCGGGCAGCTGGTCGACCGCCAGCCGGAAGCGCTTTTCCCCCGGCGAGGCGGCGCCGCTTCTGAGCAGCCGCACGACCTGGGTCGCGCCGGGCGGAATCGAGATGATCGACGGCGAAATGGTCAGCGCGCTCGAGGGCGCGAAGCGGTCCTCGCCGGCTTCCTGGCTCCAGGCGAACAGGCGGGACTGGACCGCGACATCGCGGCCCGAGGTATTGGTCAGGGTGACGGTCGCGGCCTGCTTGCCGGCGTCGAATTCGAGCCGCAGCGGCGCGATGTTGAGCCGCGCCCCGCCGAACGGCAGCGGCGCGGTGAGCGCCTCGGCCCGGGCGGCGGCGTTACCCTCGTCGGCCAGCGCCGAGGTGGCGGCGGCACCGCAGAGGAACGACCCGCCCGCAACGATCAGCGCGGCCTGGCGCAGTGACAGTGCGGGTCGGGTCATTCGGCTCTCCGATAGGTCAGAAGGTGACGGTGACCGTCACGGTGTCGGTGTAGCTGCCCGCGACCACCGACGAGGCGCTCGACGGGATGCGGCCGTAGGCGGTCAGCGTGACCAGCCCGCTGACGCCCGCGTTGCCGGCGACGGTGGCGCCGACGGCGCTGCCCCAGTTCACCGAGCGGGCGGCGTCCTTGAAGATGCCGTAGGGCACGAACACCGGGCTGGTCGCGCCGTTCGACATGCGGCGCTGGGCGCCCGAGGCGTTGAGCCCGCTGTCGAGCGCGACGTCGTAGGCCGCGCCGTTGGTGCATACCAGCGAGACGGTCGAGGTGGTGTCGATATCGGTGCCGCCGATCGAGGTCGGCGAGCCGAACGCCATCGGCGTCGCGGCGACGGTGCACGAGTTCAGCACGTTGACCGACACCGGCATGTTGTTGGTGGCGGTGCCGGCGAAAGCGGGCGCGGCCGAAGCCGCGACGACCGCGGCGATCCCGAGAGCAATCTTGCGCATTTGGTATTCCCCCAAAGTGGTCCGACCAAGTGGTCGAGCGCTCTACTGCCCGCGACGCATTGAGATTTCCCTAATGGTGAAGGAAATATCCCGGCCCGTCTCAGGGGTTTTACTTAGGGTGATATGGTTAACAG
>JBGSBH010000109.1:0-7727 GCA_041730635.1 Cypionkella sp. | reverse complement strand
CGGGTGTAGTGCCGGATGAGATCGCGCAAGCCCTCGGTGGTGAGGGTGAATTCGCCCGGCTTCAGCCCGTGCGCCTCGATCTGCTTGCGGATGAGGTGCACGGGCTGAAGCCGGGCGATTTCACCCTCACCACCGCGGGCTTGCGCGATCTCATCCGGCACTACACCCGCGAGGCCGGCGTGCGCACGCTCGAGCGCGAGATCGCGCGGCTGGCGCGCAAGTCGTTGCGGCGGATCCTTGAAGGGGAGGCCGCCAGCGTCACCATCACGCCCGAGAACCTCGGCGAGTTCGCCGGGGTGCGCAAATACAAGCACGGGGTGAGCGAGGACGAGCCGCAGGTCGGCGCGGTCACCGGGCTCGCCTGGACCGAAGTCGGCGGCGAGCTGCTGACGATCGAGAGCGTGACCACGCCGGGCAAGGGCGAGGTGAAGACCACCGGCAAGCTGGGCGAGGTGATGACCGAAAGCGTCGCCGCGGCGTTCAGCTTCGTCAAGGCGCGCAGCCCCGCCTACGGCATCCGCCCGAGCGTGTTCGGCCGCAAGAACATCCACATCCACCTGCCCGAAGGCGCGGTGCCCAAGGACGGGCCCAGCGCGGGGATCGGCATGGTCACCTCGATCGTCTCGACGCTGTCGGGCGTGGCGGTGCGGCCGGATGTCGCGATGACCGGCGAGGTCACGCTGCGCGGCCGCGTGCTGGCGATCGGCGGGCTGAAGGAAAAGCTGCTCGCCGCGCTGCGCGGCGGGATCGCGACGGTCTTTATCCCGGAAGAGAACGTCAAGGATCTCGCCGAGATACCGCAGACGATCAAGGACGGGCTCGAGATTGTGCCGGTGAGCCACGTCGATCAGGTGCTCGAACGCGCGCTGGTCGCGCCGCTCGAACCGATCGAATGGAGCGAGGCCGACGATCTCGCGAGCCAGCCGCCGGGCGCGCTTTCGAGCGAGGGCGCGACGACCCATTGAGCGCGCTTGACGCTGCGGCACCGCGGAAATTTGCCGCGCGACGCGGCGGAATCACGGTTCGTCCCGGAATGAACCGCGGTAACCTCGTTTAGCCTTTGACTCGCTGCCTAAATGCCCTTCAAGTCCGCGCCGTCGGCCGGCGATTCTGCGGATCGCCGGCTGTTGCGCGACATTTCCAAGGGGGAGAGCATGAACAAGCACGACCTGATCGGCTCGGTCGCCGAGACTGCGGGGCTTTCGAGGAGCGACGCGGCGAGTGCGGTCGAGGGGGTGTTCGATGCGATCACCGGCGCGCTCAAGAAGGGGGACGAGGTCCGGCTCGTCGGGTTCGGCACGTTCACCGTCGCGCGCCGCAAGGCCTCGACGGGGCGCAACCCCCGCACCGGGGAGCCGATGAAGATCAAGGCCTCCAATCAGCCCAAGTTCAAGGCCGGCAAAGTGCTGAAGGATTCGGTGAACTGAGCTGAGCGGCGCGCCGGCGCCCCGGCCGGCATGGGGTCAGCGCGTGGCGATGGCGTAGAGCGCGATCGCCGCCGCATTCGAGACGTTGAGGCTCTCGATCGCCTCGCCGATCGGAAGCCGGGCGAGCGCGTCGCAGTGCGCGGCGATGTTGTGGCGCATCCCTTCGCCTTCCGCCCCCAGCACCAGCGCCACCGGACCCGCGGGGAGCGCCTTGCCCAGCGTCGCCTCCGTCTCCCCGGCAAGCCCGATGCGCCAGTAACCCGCCTCGGCCAGCTCCTCGAGCGCGCGGGCGAGGTTGACCACCCGCACCCACGGAACGATCTCCAGCGCGCCGCTGGCGGATTTCGCCACCACCCCGGATTCGGGCGGCGCGTGGCGGTCCTGGGTCACCAGCGCGGCCGCCCCGAAGGCGGCGGCGGAGCGCAGGATCGCGCCCACATTGTGCGGGTCGGTCACCTGGTCGAGCACCACCACGGGTCCGTCCCCGCCCAGGACATCGTCGAGATAGACGTCCTCCAGGGGCGCGCACTCGAGCACCAGCCCCTGGTGCGGGGCGTCGCGCGCGACCAGCCGGGCGAGGTCCGCGGCGTCAGCCCATTCGATGGGGAAGTCGCTCGGCAGCTCGCCGTCGAGCGAGGCGACGCCTTCGCGCGTCGCCCACAGCTTGCGATGGCTGCGCGCCGGGTTGCGCAGCGCCGCCTCGACCGCGTGGCGGCCCCACAGGCGGACCTGCCCGGTGCTGGCGCGGCCCGAACCGCGGCCGCCCTGCATGCGCCCCGCGCGCCCGCGCATCGCACGCTTCTTCTCGCCTTTGGCCATCGGCCGCCGCCCTGCCAGCCGCGCCATTGACAGGCAAGCGCCGCTTCGCCATGGCGCCCGCTCTCGGCCCGCAAGCCCCGGTGACGGGCGTTTCGGCGGTGCCCAAAAGCCCTGTGTGGACAGGTGGCCGAGTGGTTAAAGGCAGCAGACTGTAAATCTGCCCGCGCAAGCGTACGCTGGTTCGAATCCAGCCCTGTCCACCAGTAACGTCAGCGGCGGGGCCGATGGCAGCGCTTGCCGCGCCCGGCCCCCGGGGCTAACCCGCGGCGATGCACGCGAGCCATCGTCCGGTCATCTCCGCCACCGGCCTCTATACCCCGCCCGACAGCATCTCGAACGACGAGCTTGTCGCCAGCTTCAATGCCTACGTCGAGCGCTACAATGCCGACAACGCGGGGCGGATCGCCGCCGGCGAGTTGGCCGCGCTCGAGCCGAGCTCGACCGAGTTCATCGAGAAGGCGAGCGGGATCAAGGCCCGCCACGTGATCGACAAAGCGAACGTGCTCGATCCCGAAACGATGTGCCCGCGCCTGCCCGAACGCGGCAACGACGAGCTTTCGGTGATGGCCGAGATCGGCGTCGCGGCGGCCCGGCAGGCGCTCGAGCGCGCCGGGCGCGTAGCGTCGGACGTCGACGCCGTGCTGTGCGCCGCGTCGAACATGCAGCGCGCCTATCCGGCGATGGCGATCGAGATCCAGCACGCGCTGGGGATCGACGGGTTCGGGTTCGACATGAACGTCGCGTGCTCTTCGGCGACCTTCGGTATCCAGACCGCGGCCGACTATATCCGCGCCGGCAACGCGCGCAGCGTGCTGGTGGTAAGCCCGGAGATCACCAGTGGCCATTTGAACTGGCGCGACCGCGACAGCCATTTCATCTTCGGCGACGTCGCCACCGCCGTGCTGGTGGAGGATGCGGCGCTCGCCCAGCCCGCGCACTGGGAAATCCTCGGCACCCGGCTGAAGACGGTGTTCTCGAACAACATCCGCAACAACTTCGGCTTCCTCAACCGCACCGCGCCGGAGACCCGCGACGCCCCCGACAAGCTGTTCGTCCAGGAAGGCCGAAAGGTGTTCAAGGAAGTCGTGCCGATGGTTGCCGAGATGATCTGCGACGAAGCCGGGCGGCTGGGGATCGATCCGCATTCGCTGCGCCGGCTGTGGCTCCACCAGGCGAACGCCGGGATGAACCGACTGATCGCCCAGCGGGTGCTGGGGCACGAGGCGACCGGCGACGAGAGCCCGACGGTGCTCGATACGTACGCCAATACCTCGAGCGCGGGCTCGATCATCGCGTTTCACCAGCATTCGGGCGATCTTGCCGCCGGCGATGTCGGGCTGATCTGCTCGTTCGGCGCCGGCTATTCGGCCGGCACGGTGTTCGTGCGCAAGGCGGCCTGAGCGGCGGTTTCGCTTGTGACCCCGGCGCGGGGGTCTTAAGCCCGCCCGAATGGCCGGAGAAATTCTCGACAACCGGGGCCGGGGGTCTGCGCAATGGCAGTGGCCGGCGATCCATCCCGAAGGGCGCAAGTTCGCGCTGATCACCGCGGCCGCCAGCTTCGTCACCGCGTTGCTCGCATGGGAGACGATCGCCTGGCCGCTCGCATTCCTGACGCTGGGGGTGGCGGCGTTCTTCCGCGATCCCGAACGCGTCGTGCCGCAGGATGAGCGCCTGATCCTCTCGCCCGCCGACGGGCTGGTCTCGCTGATCGCGCAGGTCGATCCGCCGCGCGAGCTGACGGTCGCCGATGCGGGCGGGGCGGGCGGCCTCGCCGCGGGCCCGGTTACGCGGGTGTCGATTTTCCTCAGCGTGTTCGACGTCCACATCAACCGCGCCCCTCTCGGCGGGACGGTCCGCCGGGTGGTGTACATTCCGGGCAAGTTCATGAACGCCGACCTCGACAAGGCAAGCGACGAGAACGAGCGCCAGCATCTGCTGATCGAGCGGCCGGACGGGGTCGCCATCGGCGTCACCCAGATCGCCGGACTGCTGGCGCGCCGCATCGTCCCCTTCGTCAAGCCGGGCGATCTCGTCGCCGCCGGGCAGCGGATCGGCCTGATTCGCTTCGGCAGCCGGGTCGACGTCTATTTGCCGGCCGGCACCGACGCCCGGGTCGTCCTCGGGCAGAGAATGGTCGCCGGCGAGACGGTGCTCGCCGAGCTCGGCGCGCAGCAACTGATCGAGGGAGTGAACCAATAATGGCCAGCGAGCCGCGCATCGGGCCCCGCGCGGCCGAGGATGAGGTGCCGCTGCGACCCCGCGGCGGAGCGCCCGGGCTGGCGATGCGCGCGGTGCTGCCCAACGCGATCACCGCCGCGGCGATGTGCTCCGGCCTCACCGGCATCCGCTTCGCGATGTCCGAACGGTGGGAAGAGGCGGTGATCGCGGTGATCCTCGCCGGAGTGCTCGACGGGATCGACGGGCGCATTGCGCGGCTGCTGAAGGCGCAGTCGCGGTTCGGCGCCGAGCTCGACAGCCTGGTCGATTCGCTCAGCTTCGGCACCGCGCCGGCGCTGATCCTCTATCTCTGGGCGCTCGGCGACCTGACCCGGCTGGGGTGGTTCGCCGCGCTCGCCTTCGCGCTGTGCGGTGCGCTGCGGCTCGCGCGGTTCAACGCGCAGATCGACGCGACCGAGCAACCGCACAAATCGGCCGGTTTCCTCACCGGCGTGCCCGCGCCGGTGGGGGCGGGGCTGGCGTTCCTGCCCCTCTATCTGTGGATGGCCACCGGGGAGGCGCTGTTCCGCGACCCGCTGCTGGTGGCGCCGTGGACCGCCTTCGTGGCGTTCCTGATGATCTCCAACCTCGCCACGCTCAGTTGGGGTCGGATGCGCCCGCGGCGGGACATCCGCCTTGGCGTGATCGCGTTGGTGGGAATGGTATTCGCGGCGCTATTGCTCGAGCCGTGGTGGACGCTGGTGGCGATCTGCGCCGGCTATCTGCTGACGATGCCGTGGTCGATCGCGCGCTACGCGCTGATCAGGCGGCAACGCGCCGCGGAAACGCGGCCCGCGCCTGCCGGGCTGCCCGGCGACGCGCGCTGACCGCCAGCGAGCGCAGCGGCGGCAGCGGCAGGACCTTCCCATCGTCCGCGAAGCTGACGCTGACCCGCCGTGCCGCATCGATCCGCGCCAGATCGCCGCGCAGCAGCCGGAAGGCGTTCCGGCTACGCACGGCGGCATCGGCGACCGCCCAAACGCTGGTCAGCGCGACGGTGGCAAACAGGGCAACGAGCAAGAGAGCGATCATGGACCTGACCTTCGAAGGTCGACAGCCATGGTGACAGGCTGTGGACGAATGGTGGAAAACCCCGAATCGCGGATCGTTCCCGCGACCGAGACAATGTTCGCTCTTTGTTCTCAGCCGTCAAGCCGAAATCGCGGTCGGTTGATTCGGCGATGCGACGAATCGAGGGTGGATTTCGCGGCCGGGGACGGCTAAGGGCCCTCCCGCCTGGTCGAACCCGGCCCGATCTTTCGGGCGGTGAGCGGCCGGCAAACCCACATGGCGAGCGCCCATACCGGTGCCGGCAGGCGGGATCTCCGCCGCGGTTCCAGCTCGCCAGAGGCGCAACCGGAAAGGAATTATCTATGGCGGCCCCGACCGTCACCATGCAGCAATTGATCGAGGCCGGCGCCCACTTCGGCCACCAGACTCACCGCTGGAACCCGCGGATGAAGCCGTACATCTTCGGCGCCCGCAACGGGGTCCACATAATCGACCTGTCGCAGACGGTGCCGCTGATGGCCCGCGCGCTCGACTTCATCCAGGATACCGTGCGCAGCGGCGGCAAAGTGCTGTTCGTCGGCACCAAGCGCCAGGCCGCCGAACCGATCGCCGACGCCGCGCGCCGCGCCGGCCAGCACTTCGTCAACCACCGCTGGCTCGGCGGCATGCTGACCAATTGGAAGACCATCTCGGGCTCGATCAAGCGCCTCAAGAGCCTCGAAGAGCAGCTCTCGGGCGACACCAGCGGGCTGACCAAGAAAGAAGTGCTCAACCTCACGCGCGAGCGCGACAAGCTCGAGCTTTCGCTCGGCGGGATCCGCGACATGGGCGGCATCCCCGACGTGATGTTCGTGATCGATGCCAACAAGGAAGACCTCGCGATCAAGGAAGCCGGCGTGCTCGGCATCCCGGTGGTCGCGGTGCTCGACACCAACGTCGATCCGACCGGCATCGCCTTCCCCATCCCGGGCAACGACGACGCGGCCCGCGCGGTGCGGCTGTACTGCGACGCGGTGGCCGAAGCGGCCACCAGCGGCAAAGGCCGCCAGGCCTACGATTCGGGCGAGGACGTTGGCGCGATGGCCGAGCCTCCGGCCGAGGCGGACGCCGCCGAAGCTGCCGCTCCGCAGGCCTGATCGCTCCACCACGTCCGCTCGTCCTGAGCCTGTCGAAGGACGCGCGCAACGCCTGCGGGCTTCGCCAGGCTCAGCCCAAGCGGATGTTGGTTCGATTGCGGGACTTCCGCACTCCATTAATGACAAGGATTACTGACATGGCCGGTTTCACTGCCGCCGACGTGAAGGCCCTGCGCGAGAAGACCGGCGCGGGGATGATGGATGCCAAGAAGGCGCTCGAGCAGTCGGGCGGCGACATCGAGGCCGCGGTCGATGCGCTGCGCGCCAAGGGCCTTGCCACCGCCGCCAAGAAGTCGAGCCGCACCGCGGCCGAAGGCCTCGTCGGCGTCGCCGTCGAGGGCACCCGCGGGGTCGCGGTCGAGGTCAACTCGGAAACCGACTTCGTCGCCAAGAACGACAAGTTCCAGGACTTCGTGCGCAAGGTGACCGAAGTCGCGCTCGCCGAAGGCACGGCCGACGTCGAGGCGCTGAAGGCCGCTGCCTACCCGGACGGGGGCACGGTCGCCGAGAAGCTGACCGATAATGTCGCGACGATCGGCGAGAACCAGCAGCTCCGCCGGCTGAAGCACGTCTCGGTCGGCGATGGTGTGATCGTGCCCTACATGCACAACGCGCAAGCCCCGAACCTCGGCAAGATCAGCGTGCTCGTCGCGCTCGAGAGCACCGCCGACAAGGCCGCGCTCGAGGCGCTGGGCAAGCAGCTCGCGATGCACATCGCGGCGGCGTTTCCGCAGGCGCTCAACGCCGAAGGGCTGGACCCCGAAGTGATCGAGCGCGAGCGCAAGATTGCCGCCGAGAAGGCCGCCGAGAGCGGCAAGCCGGCCGACGTGCAGGCGAAGATGGTCGACGGCGCGATCGCCAAATTCGCCAAGGAGAATGCTCTGCTGAGCCAGCTCTTCGTGATGGACAACAAGACCCCGATCTCCGAGGTCGTCGCCAAGGCGGGCAAGGAAGCCGGGGCGCCGATCGTGCTCAAGGACTATGTTCGCTTCCAGCTCGGCGAAGGGATCGAGAAGGAAGAGACCGACTTCGCCGCCGAAGTGGCCGCCGCGGTTAAGGGCGACTGACTCTTTCTACAGATGACCGGAAGGACGGCCGCCGGAGCGATCCGGCGGCC
>JBGSBH010000108.1:0-7727 GCA_041730635.1 Cypionkella sp. | reverse complement strand
ACAATTTGCTTTGTTTGCGTTCTTTGTGTGAAAGTACTTGTTATGACTAACAACATGCCTTTAGCCGAAAGAATGCGCCCTACTACTTTAGACGAGTTGATAGGGCAAGAACACTTGACTGGCAAGGGCAGCATATTGCGTAAAGCCATTGAGCAAGGGCAAATACCTTCTATGATTTTGTGGGGGCCGCCAGGTGTGGGCAAAACGACTATTGCCAATATTATTGCGCATACTTTAAACATTGGTTACTTTCAATTGAGTGCTATAAGTAGTGGCGTAAAAGAGGTGCGTGAGGTAATAGATGGGCCGGAAACCGGCTGTTCGAACTCGGCCTCGGGCCTGTCGCGCTCGCCTTCACCGCCGCCAGCGGCAAGGCCGACCAGGCCGCCATCGCGCAGGTGCTCGCCGAGCATGGTCGATACGGCTTCGCCGCCGGCTGGCTCCGCCGCCGCGGCCTGCCTTGGGCGGCCGACCTCATCACGCCCGATCCCGACGACACCCCAGAGCAGGAGAAGCAGCCATGAAGACCAAGTCCCGTCTGCGCGCCGCCGTCGCGGCGCTCACCATCGTCGCCGTTGCCGGCGGCTCGGCGCTGACCGTCGCAACGCCCGCGCAAGCGCAGCTGATCGTCAAAGACCCCACCAACTACGTCCAGAACGTGCTCCAGGCGGCGCGCGCGCTCGACCAGATCAACAACCAGATCCAGAGCCTCACCAACGAGGCACAGATGCTGGTCAACCAGGCCCGCAACCTCGCCTCGCTGCCTTACTCGTCGCTCCAGCAGCTCCAGCGGTCGGTGCAACGCACCCAGTCGCTCCTGCAACAGGCGCAGCGGGTCGCCTACGACGTGCAGGACATCGACCGCGCTTTCACGACCTCTTACGGCGCGGCCGGCGGCCAGTCGAACGAGGCGATGGTCCGCAACGCGCAGGAGCGCTGGGCGACTTCGGTCGGCGAGCTCCAGGACGCGCTCCGGGTTCAGGCGGGCGTCGTCGGCAACATCGACATCAATCGCGCCGAGATGCAGGCGCTGATCACGTCGAGCCAGTCCGCCACCGGCGCGCTCCAGGCCACCCAGGCGGGCAATCAGTTGCTCGCGCTTCAGGCGCAGCAGCTCGCCGACCTGACCGCCGTCGTCGCCGCGCAGGGCCGCGCGCAGGCGCTGGAGGCGGCGCAGCGTCAAGCCGCGTCGGATGGGGCGCGCGAGCGCTACCGCCGCTTCATCGCGCCGGGACGCGGTTACCAGCCCGGCGACGTGCGGATGTTCGGCAATGACTAGGGTCGACTCCGCGCTTCTGGTCCGGTTCGGCGCGCTCGCCTTCGCCGTGCTCGCTATCGTGCTTGCCGCCGTGCAGCTCGATCGTGAGACCGGCCAGAACGGGAGCGCGGTTCGTGTTGTGACGGTCGAGCCCGACGAGGGCGCGGTCGATCCTCTTGCCGCCGAGCTGGCGCGATGCCGCACGCTCACCGCGCCGGAGCAGGTCGACGAGGCCTGCCGCCGCGCCTGGGCCGAGCGTCGCGTGCGCTTCTTCGGCCAGCAGGAGGCGCGGCCGTGAACGAGGTCGGAGTCATCGACCGCTTCCTCGCGGTCTTCACGCAGTACATCGACTCAGGGTTCGGCCTGCTCTCGGGGGAGGTCGCGTTCCTAGCGACCACGCTGATCGTCATCGACGTGACGCTCGCGGCCCTGTTCTGGACCTGGGCAGCCGACGACGACGTACTCGCGCGGCTGGTCAAGAAGACGCTCTTCGTCGGCGTCTTCGCCTACATCATCGGCAACTGGAACAACCTCGCCCGGATCGTCTTCGAGAGCTTCGCTGGGCTGGGGCTCCAGGCGGCCGGGGGCAGTGTCAGCGCCGCCGACTTCGTGCGGCCTGGCCGGATCGCTCAGATTGGCGTCGACGCCGGGCGGCCGCTGCTCGAATCCATCTCCGAGCTGATGGGCTTCATCAGCTTCTTCGAGAACGCCGTCCAGATCATTGTCATCCTGTTCGCCTGGGTGCTGGTGATCCTCAGCTTCTTCATTCTGGCGATCCAGCTCTTCGTCACCCTCATCGAGTTCAAGCTGACGACGCTCGCCGGCTTCGTGCTCATCCCCTTCGGCCTCTTCGGCAAGACCGCCTTCCTCGCCGAGCGCGTGCTCGGCAACGTGATCTCCTCGGGCGTGAAGGTGCTCGTGCTGGCCGTCATTGTCGGCATCGGCTCCACGCTCTTCTCCGAGTTCACGAGCAATTTCGCGGGCGAGCAGCCGACGATCGAAGAGGCGATGGCGATCGTGCTCGCTTCGCTCTCGCTACTCGGCCTCGGCATCTTCGGTCCCGGCATCGCGAACGGCATCGTCTCGGGCGGGCCGCAGCTCTCGGCCGGCGCAGCGGTCGGCACGGGCCTCGCCGCGGGTGGCGTGGTCGCGGCTGGTGTCGGCGCGGCCCGGACGGGCGCGGGCGCGGTCTCCAGTCTCGCCAGCAGCCGCACCGCTGCCGCCACCACCGTGCTGCCCACCCGCGGGCCGTCGGGCGGTTCGGCCGGGACGAGCGGCGGCACGCCGTCGGGCGCCGGTTCCGGTCCGAGCGGCCCGGCTCCGGTCAGCGGCGGTGGAGGCGCGAGCGCGACCGTGCAGCCGATCTCCGTGCCCGCGCGCGGGCCGACCTCGAGCCTCGCGGACTCGCCGAATGCAAGCGCGGCACCTGCAGCGTCGGCCGGAACGGAGAAGAGCGAACCCGACGCTCCATCCGGCTCCGACGCGGCCAACTCCGCCCAGCCGGCCCGCGAGCCCGAGCCCGCCTGGGCCAAGCGCATGCGCCGCGGCCAGCAGCTCAAGTCCGGCATGTCAGCCGTCACCCATGCGGTCCGCTCGGGCGACCGGGGCGGCTCGGGCACCTCCGTCTCCATCAGTGAGGACCGTTGATGTTCAAGCGACCTTCCGTGCGCTACGGGCGCACCCCCGAACCCGTCACCCCCTACCAGCGCGCCCAACAAGTCTGGGACGACCGCATCGGCTCGGCCCGCGTGCAGGCCAAGAACTGGCGGCTCATGGCGCTCGGCGAACTCGCGCTCGTGGCCGGTCTCTCGGCGGCACTCGTCTGGCAGTCGGCCAACGGCTCGGTCGTACCCTGGGTCGTGCAGGTCGACCGGTTGGGTCAGGCGCAGGCGGTCGAGCCGGCAGTCGCGGGCTACCGCGCCTCCGACCCCGAGATCGCCTGGCACCTCGCCCGCTTCATCGAGCAGGTGCGGAGCGTCCCTGCCGACCCGATCGTGCTGCGGCAGAACTGGCTGCGCGCCTACGACTACACGACCGACCGCGGCGCGGCCGCGCTGAACGACTACGCCCGCATCAACGACCCCTTCGCGCGGGTGGGTCAGAGTCAGGTCTCGGTCGAGGTCTCGAGCGTGATCCGCGCGTCGGACGACAGCTTCCGGATTGCCTGGGTCGAGCGCCGCTACGAACAGGGCCAGCAGGCCAGCGTCGAGCGCTGGAGCGCCATCGTCACGCTCGTGCTCCAGCCGCCGCGCGACGCCGAGCGCCTCCGCAAGAACCCGCTCGGCATCTTCGTCCACGCCATCAACTGGTCTCGGGAGTCCGCCGGATGACACACGCACATATGCTCGCCCCCTTGCTGCTGAGCGCCACCGCGCTCTCCGGCTGCGCAATCTTCGGCAAAGGCGAGATCGCCACGGCCTCGGAGGCTCAAGCCGTTACGCCAGCGACCAACCTCGACCTCGGATCGACCCTGGCTACGCCAGCACCCGCTCCGCCGCAGCCGGTTATCGTCGCGATCCCTGAGCCTCTGCCGCTTCCCGGCCAGCTCATGCCCGTCGAGCGGGCGGTCCGGGCCGAGCCGCGCGACCCGACCTCGCGTGTGTCCGCGGCCAACGCCGCCGCCCGGGTCGAGCCGGCGCGCGACGGGTTCATCAACGCGGTCCAGAGCTACCCCTACACCGAGGGCGCGCTCTACCAGGTCTACACCGCGCCCGGGCACGTCACTGACATCGTCCTGCAGGAGGGCGAGCGGTTGGCGGGCACAGGACCGGTGGCGGCGGGCGACACCGCGCGCTGGATCATAGGGGACACGACCAGCGGCTCCGGGCCGAGCGCCCGCGTCCATATCCTCGTCAAGCCGACGCGACCGGATCTGTCGACCAACCTCGTCATCAACACCGATCGCCGCACCTATCATCTCGAGCTCCGCGCAACGCGCGCGACCTGGATGGCGTCGGTCAGCTGGTCCTATCCCGCCGACGCGCTGATTGCGCTTCAAGAGAGCCAAGCCGCCGCGGCCGAGGCTGCGCCCGTGGCCGACGGCATCGCGCTCGACCGGCTCCGGTTCGACTACCGCATCACCGGTGATCGCCCACCATGGCGGCCGGTGCGCGCCTATGACGACGGACGGCAGGTCATGATCGAGTTCCCCGCCGGCATTGCCCACGCCGAAATGCCGCCGCTATTCGTGATTGGCGGGGGTGGAGCCGCCGAGCTCGTCAACTACCGCGTCCGGGGCCGCCACATGATCGTCGACCGGCTGTTCGCTGCGGCCGAACTGAGGCTCGGCGCCAGCCGGCGGCAGCAGCGTGTCCGCATCGAGCGGGGCGGGGGCGAGCGCCGTGACTGACCGCCCGATCGAAAACATCGCGCCGGAGCCGGACGAGGCCGGGACGGAGGAGCGGGTCCGGAACGAGCGCGAGATTGCCCGCGAGCTGCGGCTGCGGCCCGCCGCGCCGCGGGTGACCCGCCTGTCCCGCAAGGCGTTGATCGCGCTCGGCGCCGTCGCGAGCATCGGCATCGGCGGCGCGCTGGTGGTGGCGCTTCAGGGCCAGGGCGACGACGACCGCCCGTCCGAGCTCTACAACACCGACCGGGTCGCCCAGGCCGAGGCGTTACAGCGGCTGCCGCGCGACTATTCGGGGCTGTCGCGGCCGAGCGAACCCGTGTCGCAGCTCGGACCGCCGCTCCCGGGCGACATGGGCCGGCCGATCCTGTCGGCGCAGGAGCGCGGCCAAGCCGTCCCACTGCCGCCAGTTCCCGGCGCGCCGGGAGCTCCGCCCGCTCCAGCGACGCCGCCCGTCGATCCCGCGGTCCAGCAGGCGCGGCAGGAGCGTGAAGCCGCGCGGACGAGCCGCCTGTTCCTTGGCGATGCGAGTGGAGCTGGAACGGCAGGTAACGGAGCGACGCAGCCCGTGCCCGGCCCACCGCTCTCCCTTCCCGGCGAACCCGTCGCCGCGGCTCCCGCGCCTGGTCGCGGCGAGGCCTTCCTGGCCCGGGACGTGGACCGGCGCACCGCGAGCTCCGATCGTGTGCGACCGCCCGCCAGCCCCTATGTGTTGCAGGCCGGCTCGACGATCCCGGCCGCGCTCCTGACCGGGTTGCGCTCCGACCTGCCGGGCCAGGTCTTGGCGCAGGTGACCGAGCCCGTCTACGACAGTTCGACAGGCCGCCACCTGCTCATCCCCCAGGGATCGCGGCTCATCGGCCAGTACGACGCCGAGATCGGCTACGGACAGGAGCGCGTGCTGCTTGTCTGGAACCGGCTGATCCTGCCCGAGGGCCGCTCGATCGTGCTCGAGCGCCAGCCCGGCGCGGATGCCGCGGGATACGCGGGCGTGCAGGACCGCGTTGATAACCACTGGGGTCGGCTATTCCGTGCCGGGCTGCTCTCCACCTTGCTGGGCGCCGGTGCCGAACTCGGTAACAACAGCGACAGCGATATAGTCCGGGCCATCCGTGACGGAGCGCAGGAGAGCATCGGCGACGCCGGTCAGGAAGTCGTGCGACGGCAGCTGGATATCCGGCCGACGCTGACGGTCCGCCCCGGGCACCCCGTGCGCGTGATCGTCACCCGCGACCTGATCCTAGAGCC
Organism: Cypionkella sp.; assembly: GCA_041730635.1. Taxonomy (GTDB): domain Bacteria; phylum Pseudomonadota; class Alphaproteobacteria; order Sphingomonadales; family Sphingomonadaceae; genus Tsuneonella. The sequence goes on along the minus strand of JBGSBH010000108.1, from coordinate 1,875 downwards.
TTACGGAGATAGGCCGTGAGCAAGCTCAAACTTGGGCCGCTCCCCGAGGACAAGCCCGTCCGTCTCACGGTCGAGCTCCCCGCGACCACGCACCGCGACCTCGTCACCTACGCCGAGGTGCTTGGCCGTGAGACGGGGCAACTGGTCGAGCCCGGAAAGCTGATCGCCCCGATGCTGGCGCGGTTCATGGCGACGGATCGCGGCTTTGCGAAGGCACGTCGGAATAGACTTGCCGACATAGGTCGCGGAACCGGCTCAGCGCCGGGTTCGTAGCAGCGCGTCGCCAGACGGCCTGAATGTCCAATTCGGCTCCAGCCTCGACCAGTGGTACCAGGCGTACGTTCGCGTGCGCGGGGACAGGCAGGCTGGCCGGTACGATTGACCAGCCGAGACCCACGCCGACAAGCGCGAGGAGGCCTTCCTCGCTGACGTCTTGCTCCATGAACTGCAACGTCGGCCCGCCCAGCCGCTCGACATGCGCCACGAACCGCCTCCAGTCGTCTTGCGGCCGACAAAGGAGGAGACGGCCAGCCAAGTCGGCCCACTCGATTGCATCGGTCATCTCGGCTTCGGGGAGGGCTACCGCGAGGCGCTCCCGCCACAGCGTCACGCTTTGCAGGTCGCCTTGCTCACGAGGCTGCGATACTGGGTCCGCAGCCGTCAAAGCGACATGCAGCTCGCCGGATCTGACGCGCGCCAGCAGGGCTTCCTGACCGTCTTCGACTAAAGTCAGGACGATGTGCGGATTTAGTCGTATCAATCGCCTCAACAGATCAATCTTTGGCAAGCAGCAGAAGGACCATACACATCCGAGCGAGAGTGCTCCCGCACCGTTAGTTGCGGCGGAGCGGGCATCGGACTCCGCGCGCCCGAGACGCGCCAGTGTATCGCGAGCGACTGCCACGTACGTCTCACCGGCGAGAGTAAGCCTCACGCCGCGAGGAAGTCGCTCGAACATAGCCACGCCTAAAGCTTCCTCGACATCCCGGACTGCCCGGCTAACCGCGGAAATTTCCACATTCAGTTGCATTGCGGCCGAACTGAAGCTTCCGCGATCGGCGGCAGCAACAAGCACTCGCAGATGGCGCAAGTCGACCGTCAATGGTTGGCTGCCGACGAGGACGAGACTCCGCACACGTTGTTATCTCGTGAGCATCGTTCTGCCTAAGTTCGAAGCGCCTTCGTTCGCTTCTGCAGAGTTGAAGTCAGTAGAATGGGGGACAGCGACACCCCTCGCGCAGGCAGGCCGAGCCTCGATCTGGTCGATCCAGCGTTGCAGATTGGGGAAGTCGTCGATCTCGAGACCCGCCCACCTGTGGATCCGCGCCCAACACCAATGCGCGATGTCGGCGATGGAAAAGTCTCCGGCGAGGAACTCGTGAGTCGCCAGCCTTTGTTCAAGGACACCGTAGAGCCGGCGACTTTCGTTCTGATAACGTTCGATGACAGTTGGGATGCGCTCGGGGAAGTATCGGTGGAAGACATTGGCTTGGCCCTGCATCGGACCCAACCCGCCCATCTGGAACATGAGCCACTGGATGACCTCGGACCGACCCTTCGCATCGGTCGGCATTAGCCTGCCTGTCTTCTCGGCCAGGTAGATCATCATCGCGCCCGACTCGAAGACTGCGAAGCCATCGGCGTCGTGATCGACGATCGCCGGAATGCGGCCGTTCGGGTTGATGGCCAGGAACTCGTCTCGCTTCTGCGCACCCGTGGACAGGTCCACCGGCTTGACCATATACGGCAGCCCGAGCTCCTCGAGCGTGCACGACGCCTTCCAGCCATTCGGCGTGGCCCAGGTATAGAGATCGATCATCCGATCTGGTCCTTGCTTGACACCGTATGTTCGCAGCAGCGGCGGACCTCGCCAGC
>JBGSBH010000107.1:0-7774 GCA_041730635.1 Cypionkella sp. | reverse complement strand
GCCCGACCTCGGGGTCATCGACGCCGCGCACGACCGTCTCGCGAAGCGCGCGGCCGAGCTGCCGCCGTCGGCCGTCCGGATCGCGCACGGCGACTTCGCAGGACATCGGGGTCTCGGTCCGGCGCGCGGGGGAGGGCGAACCCGCCGATCTCGAGCTGATCGACGTGCTCGCCCGGTTCGGCGGGCGGCGCTGGTATCTCAACCAGTTCGCCTGCGCGGTACGCCGGCCGTTGTGCTCGCCGGAAGCCGACGCGCTGGTGCGCGAGGCGGTGCGCGCGAGCGACCCGGTGGCGCGCGAGACGCTGCTGGCCGAAGCCGAAGCGCGGCTGATGGCCGAGCAGGGCTACATTCCGCTCGGGGCGCCGGTGCGCTGGTCGCTGGTGCGTGGGCAGATCGACGGCTTCGCCGAGAACCGCTGGGCGGTGCATCCGTTGTTTCCGCTGGCGCTCGGACCCACATAGCGCGCGAAGGAGAACCGCGCCGATGGAACCCCAGCGCCCCCGCCCCCTCGGGCTCGAGCTGCCGATGGGCACCGATCCCACCTCGGTCCGCCGGCGGATCGAGGGGATGGAGAGGCTGCTCGAGAACAGCTTCACCGTTCCGGGCGTCAATTACCGCGTCGGGCTCGACTCGGTCGTTGGACTGGTGCCGGTGGTGGGCGATTTCGTCGCCGCGGCGATGGGGATGTATCTCGTGTGGGAAGCGCGCAATCTCGGCATGCCGAAGTGGAAGCTGTGGCGGATGACCGGCAACGTCGCGCTCGACACGGCGGTCGGTGCGATCCCGGTGGTCGGCGACGCGATCGATTTCGTGTTCCGCTCGAACACGCGCAACCTCAAGCTCGTCAAGCGTCACCTCGACAAGCACCACCCGGCGAGCCGGACTATCGACGGCTGAGGGCGCGCGCGGTAAGCCGCGCCATGCCGCGCGATGTCACCTATTCGAGCTACCTCGACCTCGACAAGATCCTCTCCGCGCAGCACCCGGCGAGCGGCGCGCACGACGAGCTGCTGTTCATCATCGTTCACCAGGCGAGCGAGCTGTGGCTCAAGCTGTGCCTCCACGAACTGCACGCCGCGCGGGCCGAGATTGCCGCCGACGATCTGCGCCCCGCGTTCAAGATGCTCGCTCGCGTGGCGCGCGCGCAGGGGCAATTGATCTCCTCGTGGGAAGTGCTCAGCACGATGACCCCGGCGGACTACTCCGAAGTGCGTCCGCACCTGTCGAATTCGAGTGGGTTCCAGAGCGCGCAGTATCGGCTGATGGAATTTCTGATGGGCGGGCGCAATCCCGATCATGTCACGATGCACGAGGCGACCCCCGAAGTCGCGGCGGAGCTACGCGCGGAACTGGCCCGCCCGAGCCTCTACGACGAGGCGGTGCGGCTGCTCGCCCGGCGCGGCTTCGCGATCCCCGACGTGGTGCTGACCCGCGATCACGCCGCCGGCTGGGCTCCCTCGCCGGAAGTCGAAGCCGCCTGGGCCACCATCTACGGCGAGCCCGAAGCCTACTGGGACCTCTACGAGCTCGCCGAAAAGCTGGTCGACCTCGAATACCACTTCCAGCGCTGGCGCTTCGGCCACCTGAAGACCGTCGAACGCATCATCGGCTTCAAGCGCGGGACCGGCGGGACGGCGGGGGTGCCTTACCTCGAAGGCGTGCTCAAGCAGGTGTTCTTTCCAGAGCTGCTGAGCGTGCGGACGGCGATTTAGCTAACATGAACCCGCGCGGCATACCATGACTCGAAGCGATATGTGGCGAGCAGAATACCGAGCCGATCGGTACTTGCGGAACGCTAGCATGGAAGCAATTGAGCGTCGAAGCCAAGACATTTGCGCCAACATGCTCAATGTGAACGACGTCGGCCAATTGACCGCCGGTAAAGTGGGTGACGCAAGCGCGACCCAGTGGTGGGCGCTGTGGACCCATGTTCTCGAGGAGCTCGCGCTTCGCGGCCAGACAATGTGGGATGCGACTATGATGCGGCCCACCCAATTTCCTTGGATCAGCCATCCCGAGGCGCCGCGAGGTTTACGTATCTTGGGCAAGCACAAGATCGAGCCCGCTGCAATGGTGAGGCTGGGTCAAAGGGAACATATTAAGGACGCGCTCAATTTCGGGCGGTTTCGGATTGCGCCTGCCGCATCATATGCGGACCCGTCGTTGAACCCCGCTATACAAGATGATGAGTTGTCCGTGACGGCAGTCCGCAGCGGGGAGACCGCTGTAATTCAAGTTGTCGATCCGACAACCGGCATACCGGGTGCCCCTCTACCTGTGGTCGGGGAGATCCAGTTCTCAAGAAGTCTCAGTGAGAACTTCTTCGTGGTTTGCATGGCTGCAGGGTACGAGCCTAGGCTTCTCGACGACTTCGGATACAATGCAATGCTCGTCATTCACAATGTGAAGCGCTTTCTCACTCGCATTGAGAGGGCTGGAAGGAAAATTCGTCCCGAACTCACTTTTGGCGCAGATCAGGTGACTTACTACGACCCATATCGCGTCAGACCGGATGACATGCCTCCGTTCTTTTCCAAGAACTTTCGCTATGCATACCAGCGCGAATACCGCTTGGTCTGGTATGCGCCAAACCTACCACTTAACTGCGAGCCCTTTTTCGTCGAAATAGGTCCAATGCAACACATTGCGCGAATGCATGCCCTTAGAGATTGACCAACCTCAAGCCTCCAGCTCGATGTCCCAGTAGAGCCAGTCGCGCCAGGTCTCGTGCAGGTGGCCCGGGGGGAAGGCCTTGCCGTGCTGGTGGAGCTGCCAGCTGGTCGGGCGGATCGGGCGCACGGCGGGGTGCATCTTAGCCTGGACCGGGGTGCGGCCGCCCTTCTTCATGTTGCACGGCGCGCAGGCGGTGATGATGTTCTCCCACGTCGTGCGGCCGCCGAGGCGGCGGGGGACCACGTGGTCGAAGGTCAGGTCCTTCTCGCTGCCGCAGTACTGGCACTGGAAGCGATCGCGCAGGAAGAGGTTGAAGCGGGTGAAGGCGGGGAACTCGGATGGCTTCACGTATTGCCTGAGCGCGATCACGCTCGGGATCTGCATGTCGAGGCTGGGCGAGTGGACGCAGCGTTCGTAGCTGGCGACGATGTCCACCCGCTCGAGGAACACCGCTTTGATCGCGGTCTGCCACGGCCACAGGCTCAAAGGGTAATACGACAGCGGGGTGTAGTCGGCGTTGAGCACCAGCGCAGGGCAGCTCTCCAGCTTGCGCGCGGGATCGTCCTCAGCGCGGCGGAAATGCGCGGCTCGTTCGATGAGGTCAGCCTTGAACACTGGATGGGCGTCCTCTCCCGACTGGGCACAACCGACCATTTGCCTCCGGCCAAGTCAAGTTGATGACTCAAGCTGAATCCACAGCCGATTGTCGCTAGGGCGATACGCATGGAAACCACCCGCTTCGCCCCCAGCCCCAACGGGCCGCTGCACCTGGGCCATGCGTATTCGGCGATCGTGGCGCACGATCTCGCGCACGAGCGAGGGGGCGCGTTCCTGCTGCGGATCGAGGACATCGACGGCGCCCGATCGCGCCAGGAACTGGCGGAGGAGTTTCGCGCCGATCTCGGCTGGCTCGGCCTCGAGTGGACCGAGGTCGCGCCGCAATCGTCCCGTCTGGACAGTTACGCGGCCGCGGCCGACCGGCTGCGCGCGATGGGGTTGCTCTACCCCTGCACCTGCACCCGCGCGGAGGTCGCCAAGCCGGTCTATCGCGGCACCTGCCGCAGGCGGACCGACACCCCCGACGGCGCCGCCTGGCGGCTCGATGTCGACAAAGCCATGGCACTCACCGGGCCACTTACCTGGCACGACGCGCTCGCCGGCGTGCAGCGGGCACGCCCCGAGCTTGCCGGCGACCCCATCCTGATGCGCAAGGATGCGCCGGCGAGCTACCACCTCGCAGCAACGCTCGACGACGCGGCCGACGGGGTGACGCTGGTGACCCGTGGGCAGGACCTGTTCGCCGCGAGCCACGTCCACCGCCTGCTCCAGGCGCTGCTGGGGCTGCCCGTGCCGCGCTGGCATCATCATCGTCTGCTGGTCGAGTTCGACGGGCGCAAGCTCGCCAAGCGACGCGGGTCTCCGTCGCTGGCCGAGCGGCGCCGTGCGGGCGAGGACGGCCTCGTGCTGGCCGAAGAATTGCGTCGCGGCCGCTTCCCGGCTGGCATTTCGCTGGGGCCGACCTAGATAGCGTCCATGCAGACAGTCCTCGTCATCGCGCTCGTCATCCTGATGGCGCTCACCGTCTATGCGCTGGTTCGCGGCGTGGTCGCGTTCCTGCGCTCGCACCGCGCGGATATCGACGCGGGCAGCACCCGCCAGCACGAGATGCAGCTCCTCCAGAACAAGATGATGTTCAACCGCATCAAGTACCAGGCGCTGGCGATCGTGGTGGTGGCGCTGATCCTGATGATGACCCGCTGAGCCTCCGCCCCGGTCGTCTGCGGCGATGGTCAAGCTCAACAAGATCTATACCCGCACCGGCGACGACGGTACGACCGGCCTGGTCGACGGCTCGCGGCTGTCCAAACACGCGGCGCGGATCGAGGCGATCGGCGCGGTTGACGAGGCGACTTCGGCGCTTGGGCTGGCGGCGGTGGGGCTAGGAACTGAGGCCAAAGCCGAGGTGACCCGCATCCAGAACGACCTGTTCGACCTCGGTGCCGACCTCGCTACGCCGGGGGAAGACTTCGCCCCGTCTGAGATGGTGCTGCGGATCGTGCCCGCGCAGAGCGGCTGGCTGGAGGCCCGGATCGACGCCGCGAGTGCGCGCCTCCTGCCGCTGACCAGCTTCGTCCTCCCCGGCGGTAGCGAAAGCGCCGCCCGGATGCACGTCGCGCGTGCGGCGGTGCGCCGTGCCGAACGGGCGATGACCGCGCTCGCCGAGAACGAGCCGGTCAACCCGGCGGCACTCGCCTACATCAACCGGCTGTCCGACTATCTTTTCCAGCTCGCCCGGCTGGCGAACGATGACGGGCGCGCAGATGTCACCTGGGTGCCAGGCGCAAACCGCTAGCCAAGCCCCGGGCCCGCCGCTAACCCGCGCCCCTTGCTGCAAGTGCGAAGGGGCGGGGAATGCAGACCATCGGGGTGATCGGCGCGGGACAGATGGGCTCGGGTATCGCTCAGACGCTGGCGCAGCGTGGCTACCGCGTGCTCCTGTCCGATGTCGATCTCGCGGCCGCCGAGCGGGGCAGGGGCGGCATCGACAGTGCACTCGGCCGCCTGGTCGGCCGCGGCAAGCTCGATCCGGCCGAGGCCGATGCGACGCTGGCGCGGGTCGTGCCCGTCGCCGATCTCGCGCCGATGGCCGATGCCGGGTTCGTGATCGAAGCGGCGACCGAGAACGAGGCGATCAAACGCGCGATCTTCGAAAGCGCCGGCAAAGTGCTCGGTGCCGAGGCGATCATGGCCTCCAACACCAGCTCGATCCCGATCACCCGGATGGCCGGCTGGACCCCCGACCCGGCGCGCTTCATCGGGCTCCATTTCTTCAATCCGGTCCCGGTGATGGGGCTGATCGAGGTCATCCCCGGGCTCGCCACTGCGCGCGCGACGATCGAACGCACGCGCGCGCTCGCCACCAGTCTCGGCAAGGAAGTTGTCGAGGTGCAGGACGAGCCCGGGTTCGTGGTCAACCGCATCCTCATCCCGATGCTCAACGAAGCGATCTTCGTGCTGGGGCAGGGCACCGCGAGCATCGCCGACATCGACAAGGGCTGCCGCATCGGCCTCAATCATCCGATGGGGCCGCTCGAGCTGGCCGATTTCATCGGGCTCGACACCGTGCTCGACATCGTTCGGGTGCTCTATTCGACGACCGGCGACAGCAAGTACCGCCCCGCGCCGCTGTTGATGAAGTACGTCGAAGCCGGGTGGCTCGGGCGCAAGACCGGCAAGGGTTTCTACGACTACGCGCAGGCGGCGCCGACGCCGACGCGCTAGGGAACGCGAGGCGCGGGCGCGGCGTTCGTTGGCGGAAGGAGAACGCATCCATGGCCACCGATCCCGACCTCGCCCCCGAGGCCCATAATTCCGAGCAGGACGACGAGCAGGAGCAGGCGCACTTTGTCGCCGACAGCGCGCTGGCGCTGCGCAAGGGCGATCCTACCGCGAGCGTCAAGGTCGGTGGCGGGGACGTGCAGGATCTGGTCGATCACATGCGCGACATGGAAAGTTCGGGACGGATCGACATGGGCGCCTTCGAGGGCGAAGAGAACATGGACGATAACGAGGACAAGTACGGCGAGGGCGCCAAGCCCGATCCGGACTATCCTTCCGACGGTACCTACTGATCCGGCGCATCCGGGGCCGTGCCCGGCCCGCCATGGCGGATCACCACCAGCGTGTCGTGCGGGGGCTCCTCGTCTTCGGAAGCGGGGGCCCCTTCGGCCGCCGGGCTGGGGTCGAACCCCATGGCGGGATCGATCAGCTCCTCGTCCGGGGTGAATGCCATAAGGGTCGATCGTCCGGCGGGCGTCTCGGAGGAGGATAGGGATTCCGCTGACGCCTGACGTCGTTGCTCGGCGATCTGGCGCTTGGCCAGATCGATCGCACTATCCCCGTTGCCCGTGCCGACGATCCGCGCCACACCCGAGAGCACCAGCGCCACGAACAGCAACGCAAACCAGCGATTGCGAAACATGGTGCCGCGCATCGCGCGAGGTTACCTAGCGGAGGTTAACCCTCGCTTTCTCCCGCCTGGCGCTTCAGCGCGTAGAGCACGTCCAACGCTTCGCGCGGGGACAGCGCGTCGATGTCGAGCTCGCGCACGGTATCGCGCAGCGCGTCGCACTGCGCTTCTTCCACCCGGGCGGCGGCGGCGAACAGCGGCAGGTCGCCGAGCCCCGCTGCGAGGCCCCCCGTTTCCGCGCGCCCTTTCTCGAGCCTCTCAAGCACCGCTTTCGCGCGGGCGACAACGGGCGGCGGTACACCCGCGAGCCGCGCGACCGCGAGGCCATAGCTGCGATCGGCGGGGCCTTCGGCCAGCTCGTGCAGCAGCACCAGCTCGCCCTTCCATTCGCGCGCCCGGACATGGTGCAGCGATAACGCCTCGCAGCCTTCCGCGAGACGCGCAAGCTCGTGGTAGTGCGTCGCGAACAGGCAGCGGCTGCGGTTGCTGCCGTGGACGGCTTCCGCCACCGCCCAGGCCAGCGCCAGCCCGTCGTAGGTCGAAGTCCCGCGCCCCACTTCGTCGAGGATGACGAAGCTCCGCTCGGTCGCCTGGGAAAGAATCGCCGCCGTTTCGACCATTTCGACCATGAAGGTCGACCGTCCGCGCGCGAGCTGATCGCTGGCGCCGACGCGGCTGAACAACCGGTCGGCGAGGCCGACCACCGCGGCGGCAGCGGGCACGAATGCGCCCGCTTGCGCCAGCAGTACGATCAGCGCATTCTGGCGCAGGAAGGTCGATTTGCCGCCCATGTTGGGCCCGCCGATCAGCCACAGCCGGTCGTCGGGCCGCAGTCGGCAGTCGTTGACGACGAAGCGCTGGCCCGCCGCCCCCAGCGACGCCTCGACCACCGGGTGCCGACCGCCCTCGACCTCGAGCACCGGGTCGTCGGCGATCGTCGGGCGCGCCCATCCCCCTTCCGCCGCGCGCTCCGCCTGGCTCGCGGCGCCGTCGATGCGGGCGAGCGCGGGCGCGCAGAAACTCGTGCTGTAGCATTGATACCGCCGCCATCATTGGCACGGCTTGATCGCCGCCTGACCAGCGCGTTGCGATTGTGCCATCCGCATTGACGTAGGCCATGCCCATGGCGGT
>JBGSBH010000106.1:0-7872 GCA_041730635.1 Cypionkella sp. | reverse complement strand
CGCCGCGATTGAACCCGCGCCCGCCGGAGGCATTAGGACTGTCCTGTTGGTACAACAGCCAGTCATCAAGCCGGTTCGGTCGGTGGAACCACATGGCATGGTCAAGGCTCGCGGCCTGAATTTCAGTGTCGAAGATGGACCGGCCATGTGGATAAAGCGAACTGTCGAGCAGCGTCATGTCTGAAATATAAGCCAGAATGGCCGCCTGCAGCGCCCTGTTGTCCGGAACCGCGCCCGTCACCCGCATCCAGACATTCTGCTCCGGCGGCAAGGCTTCGCCGGTGATGTAATGCTTGATCGATGTCGGGCGCATTTCCACCGGGCGTTCCCGCTCGAAATAACCGCGGATAGGATCGGGCGCCAGGTGCGAATAGGTCTCGCCAAATTCCTTGTCGCCAATCAGCCCGTCCGGCCCGGCAACACCGGGTTTGCCCGAGCGCCGGCCGCCAGGTGCTGCGCGCCTTGCTGCGGGCGAGGACGATCGCGGCTCGGGAAGCGGGACAAGTCGAGCGGACCGAGGATTTGGCTGCGCGCGGGCGACGCGAGGGGATCGAGCTTGCCGGCTGGTCGCTCGGCGCCGAGCTGTTCGCCGCGCTGGAAACCGCCGAACCGGCCGCCTCCCTCGCCCCGATCTTTCAGGCGACGCTCGGGGGGCCGGGCCTGTGGCTGCGCGCCGAGCCCGACGAGGCCCCCGAGCAGGCCGATGCCCTTGCCGCGCTGATCGTCAGTGGGCTCGACCCGGCATGAGCCGGCTGCATCTTGCGTTCCCGCGTGGCCCGCTGATGCTGGCGGGCACGCTCGACACCGCGCCCGGCGCCAGCGGGCTGCTGCTGGTCAGCGGCGGCAACGAGATCAGGAGCGGCGCGTTCTCCGGCCAAGCCGCGCTCGCGGCGCGGATCGCCGAAGCCGGCTTTCCGGTGTTCCGCTTCGACCGCAGCGGCATCGGCGACAGCGACGGCGAGAACCGCGGCTTCCGCCACAGCGCGGGCGACATCGCCGCTGCGCTCGCCGCGTTCCGGGCGATTGCCCCGCAGGTCGAGCGGGTGGTCGGCTTCGGCAACTGCGACGCCGCGAGCGCGCTGATGCTGGGTGAAGGCGCGGGATGCGATGCGCTGGTCCTGTCGAACCCGTGGACGATCGAAGGGGCCGATGCCGCGCCTCCGCCCGAGGCGGTGCGCGCGCGCTACGCTGCCAAGCTGCGGAGCCCGCGCGAGGTCTGGCGCCTGCTGAGCGGCGGCGTCGATCTCGCCAAGCTCGCCCGCGGGCTGCGGCAGGCCGCGCGCGGCAAGGGGGCCCCGACCACGCTGGCGGGCGAGATGGCCGCCGGGCTGGCGCGCTTTTCCGGGCCGGTGCGCATCGTCCTTGCCGGCGCGGACCGCACCGCGCAGGAATTCGCCCAGCACTGGGATCCGGCCGACCCCCGGCTGCACCGCTGCGAGCGCGCCGGCCACGCCTGGGCCGAGCCGCACGCGCGCGCCTTCCTCGAAGAGCAGCTGCTGGCCGTCCTGCGCGGCGGCTAGCGCACGAACAGGCTGGCAAGCTCGACGTGAGTCGACCAGCGGAACTGGCCGACCGGGCGCAGTTCCTCGAGACCGAAGCCGGCGTCGGCCAGCACCCGCGCGTCCTTCGCCCAGCTTGCCGGGTTGCAGCTGATATAGACCACCCGGCGCACCCGGCTGGCAGCAATCGCGGCGACCTGCGCCCGTGCCCCGGCGCGGGGGGGATCGAGCAGCACCGCCTCGAAGCGGTCGAGCTCGTCGGGTTGCAGCGGGGCGCGGAACAGGTCGCGGTGGTGCGCCTCGAGCGCGCGGCCGCTGCGCGCCGCGGCGGTGCGGCAGGCGAGGTGCGCGTCGCGCGCGCCTTCGTAGGCCGCGACCGCGCCGCCGAGCGCAAAAGCGAACGTGCCGAGCCCGGCGAACAGGTCGGCGGTCCGCGCGCTGTCCAGCCACTGGCGCGCCGCGGCGACCAGCGCAGCCTCGCCGTCGCGGGTCGCCTGGAGGAATGCCCCGGGCGGCAGCGGCACGGCGACCTCGCCAAGGGTGACGGTGACCGGCGCCGGTTCCCACAGCGTCTCCGGCCCAAAACCGCCGTCGGCGGTCAGCCGGGCGAGCCCCTGCGCACCCGCGAAATCGAGCACCGCTTCGGCCGCCGCGAGGCCTTCGAAGGCGACGCCCGTGAATCCGCAATCAACCCCCTGGTCGGCCAGCGTCAACTGGATGTCGGCGGCCCACCGGCCGGGCTGCCGCGCGAGCAGCGCGCGCAAGGGGGCGACCAGCGCGAACAGTTCGGGCGCCAGCACGTGGCATTCGGCCATGTCGACGATCCGGTGCGAGCCGCCCTCGCGGAACCCGATCGCCACCCCGCGCGGGCCCGGCGCGGCGTGAAGCGTCGCCCGTCGGCGGGCGCGCGGCGGCGAGAGGTGCGCGGGCGCGCCCCGCGCAGGCTCGATGCCCTGCGCGCGCGCCGCGTGCACCGCGCGGCCCTCGACGAATGCCGCCAGCGCCGCCTCGTCGAGGTGCTGCAGTTGGCACCCGCCGCATTGCGGGAAATGGCGGCACGGCGGCACCGCGCGATGCGGCCCGGGCTCGAGCATGCCGTTGGGGTGGAGCCGGTCCCCGGGCGCGGCCAGCGGGGCGTGCCGCCCGCTCGCGGTCACCCCGTCGCCCTTCGCGGCGACGCGCACGATCGGCTCGGGCGAGGTCACAGGAACCGGGCGTAAGCCTCTGGCAAGGCGCGGACAAGGTCGTCGGCGATGAGCGCCGGCCGGCGATGCGCGCCGCCTCCCCGTGCAGCCACACCGCTTCGCCCGCGGCGCAGAACGGCTCGACCCCGGTCGCCAGCCGGCTTGCGGCGATCCCCGCGAGCACGTCGCCGGTCCCCGCGCTCGCCAGCCAACTTGGCGAGCGGTGGAAGAATGCAAGCCGCCCGTCGGCGGCGGCGAGCAGCGTGTCGGGGCCCTTGGCCAGCACGGTGAGCCCGGTGCGCCCGGCGAGCGCGCGCGCCTGCGCCGCTTTGCCCTCGGCACTGATCCCGAAGGTCGCACACAGCCGCGCGAGCTCGCCGTCGTGCGGGGTCAGCAGCAGCCGCGCGGGATCGACACCTTCGAGCATATCGTCGTCGACGAGGTGCAGCGCATCGGCATCGAGCACCATCGGCACCGGCAGCTCGAGCGTGGCGGCCAGCCGCGCGCGGGCGGCCTCGTCGCGCCCGAGGCCCGGCCCCACCAGAGCCGCGCTCCACCGCGGGTCGCGCAGCGCGTCAGCGAGCGGTCGCTGGTCGATCACCAGCGCGTGCGGCGCGCCGGCGACGGGCCGATCCACCAGCAGTTTGACGTAACCCGCCCCGCCGCGCATCGCCGCGCTCGCGGCGAGCACCGCCGCGCCGGGCATCGCGCCGCCGCCCACCGCGAGATAGCCGCGGCTGTACTTGTGCGCGCCGCGCGCCGGCGCCGCGAGCCGCGGCCGGGCGAACAGCTCCGCGGCATCGGCAGGCGGCGCCACGCCGATCTCGACCAGCCGCACTTCGCCCATTACCCCGCGCGCCGGCATCAGGAAATGCGCGGGCTTCCATGCGCCGAGCGCGAGGGTGAGGTCGCAGCGCGGCACCGCCCCCAGCAGCGCGCCGTCGTCGGTCGCCGCCCCGCTGGGCAGGTCGACCGCGATAGTGGACGGATGGCGGGTGCACAGGACCTCGAGCAAACGTTCGTGCTTGGCGCCGAGCGGACGGACGAGGCCCGAGCCGAACAGGCAATCGACCAGCACCCCGCCGTGGGCGTGTCCCTCCTCCTGGTGGACCGGCCCCTTCCAGGCGGCGTGCGCCGCCCGCGCCGCGTCGGTGCGCGGTTCTTCGGGCGCGATCACGGAGACGGCGAGGCCGCGTACGCGCAGCGTCTCGGCGATCACGTAGCCATCGCCGCCGTTGTTGCCGGGGCCGCACAAGACGGTCACCGGGCGGCCTGCCGCGATCCGCCAGACCCATTCCGCGGCACCGCGCCCCGCGCGCTGCATCAGCTCCTCGATCGATACGCCGCGCTCGACCAGCGCCTGCTCCGCCGCGCGCATCTGCGCGGCGGTCAGCACCGGCACTTCAGCCGGAGACATCGAGGTCCGCCGGAATGCGATAGCGGTCGCGCCCGACCGTCACCTGCAGGACGGGCGGCTGCCCCACCCGCTCGTTCACCGCGTCGTCCGCGCCATCGAGCGCGATCATCCCGCTGCGGTCGTCGGCGATGCGCAAGCGGCGGAAGCCGCCGTCGGGGTGGCGGACGATGAATTCAGGGCCACGCTCTCCGGCCACCTTCTCGACCAGGCAATCCGGCCCGAAGCCCGATCCTTCGCCCAGCGCGCAGTCGATCCGCACTGCGCCGGGTTCCGCCTGCGGCTGCGCCTCGCCCGCGCTGCACGCCGCGAGCGCGAGCCCGCACGCCGGCAGCGCCAGCCAGGGCTGCTCAGATGTCCGCATAGACATGCGTCTCGCCTTTCGCGCCTGGATGCGTCACCGCGCCCCGATACGCCGGGCCGACGGTGCGGGCGAAGCGCCACAGCGCGCCCGAGCCGTAGTCGTTTTCGCGCGGGCGCCAAGCGGCGCGGCGCTCGGCCAGCACGGCCTCCGGCACTTCGAGGTCGATCGTCCCCGCCTCGGCGTCGATCGCGATCGCGTCGCCATCCTCGACGAGCGCGATCGGCCCGCCCTCGGCCGCCTCGGGCCCGACATGGCCGATGCAGAACCCCCGCGTCGCGCCCGAGAAGCGCCCGTCGGTGACCAGCGCGCCCTTCTCGCCCATGCCGCGGCCGTAGAGCGCCGCCGTGGTCGAAAGCATCTCGCGCATGCCGGGACCGCCCTTCGGCCCTTCGTAGCGGATCACCACCACCTCGCCCTCGCGGATCGCGCGCGCCTCGACCGCGGCGAACGCATCCTCCTCGCAATCGAACACCCGCGCGGGGCCACGGAAGGCAAGCCGGCTCATCCCCGCGACCTTGACGATCGCCCCCTCGGGCGCGAGCGATCCCCTGAGGCCCACGACCCCGCCGCTCGGCGAGAGCGGGTTGTCGAACGAATAGATGACCTTCTGCTCCGGGTTCCAGGCGATCTGCTCGATGTTCTCGCCGAGGGTCCGGCCGCTGACCGTCATCGGCGAGGGGTCGAGGAAGCCGCCGTCGAGCAGCGTCTTCATCACCATGTAGACCCCGCCCGCCTCGTGCATGTCCTTCGCCACGTAGCGCCCGCCGGGCTTGAGGTCGGCGATGTAGGGCGTCGATCTGAATATCTCGGCGACGTCGAACAGGTCGAAGTCGATCCCGCATTCGCTGGCCATCGCCGGGAGGTGAAGCGCAGCGTTGGTCGAGCCGCCGGTGGCGGCGACCACCCGCGCGGCGTTTTCGAACGCCGGCCGCGTGCAGATCGCGCGCGGCCGTAGGTTACGGGCAAGCAGCTCCATCACCTGCCGCCCGGCGGCGACCGCGATTTCCTCGCGCGAATTGTACGGTGCGGGCGCCATGTTGCTGTTGGGAAGCGACAATCCGATCGCCTCGCCGACGCAGGCCATGGTGTTGGCGGTATATTGCCCGCCGCACGCGCCGTGGCCCGGGCAGGCGACTTTCTCCAGCGCGGTGAGGTCTTTCAGCGGACAATTGCCCGCCGCGTGCTGACCGACCGCCTCGAATACGTCGACCACGGTCACGTCGCGATCCTGGTAGCGGCCCGGCAGGATCGACCCGCCGTAGACGAAGATCGAAGGCACGTTCAGCCGCAGCATGGCCATCATCATGCCCGGCAGGCTCTTGTCGCAGCCGGCGAAGCCGACCAGCGCGTCGTAGCAATGGCCGCGCACCGACAGCTCGATCGAATCGGCGATCACCTCGCGGCTGACGAGGCTCGACTTCATCCCCTGGTGGCCCATGGCGATGCCGTCGGTCACAGTGATCGTGTTGAACCGGCGCGAGGTGCCGCCGGCGGCGTCGACTCCATGACGGCACCAGTCGGCTTGTTGGTCGAGCAGCGTGTTGCACGGCGCGCTGTCGTTGCCCGCGCTCACCACCCCGACGAACGGCTGCGCGATCTGCTCTTCGGTCAGCCCCATCGCGTAGTAATAACTGCGGTGCGGCGCGCGCTCGGGGCCGAGCGAGACGTGGCGGCTCGGCAGGCGCGACTTGTCGAAATGGTGGGGCATGGCGGATCCTCTCGTCGCGTCCGGGTTAGTCGAGCGCGCGGGCGGCGCGAAGCCGCTTTTGCTTACCCTGCCGCAAGCGCCGCTGCGACATTGCGCGCGACCTCGCCAATCAGCGCCGCCCAGCGCTCCTGCCCGGCGGCATCGAGGATCTCGTCCTGCCGCACCTCGATCGCGAGGTAGGGCCGGCCATGCGCCTCGGCGTGGCAGTTCATCGTGGCGTTGAGGTCGCGGCCCGAATAGGGCTCGTTATCGCCCACGGTTAGGCCGTGTTGCTCGAACAATCTGACAGCATGGCGCGCGGCCCGGGCGTCCTCGTTGTAGAGCAGCGCGACCTGCCACGGCCGCGGCACAGGGGCCGAACGCAGCGCCGGAGTGAAGCTGTGCAGCGAGACGATCAGCGCGGGCTCGGCGGCGTCGAGCCAGTCGCTCAGCGCCGCGTGATACGGCCGGTGGAACCGCGCGATCCGCGCCGCGACATCGGCGCCGATATTGCCGGGGATCGCAAGGCCGTCGCTCGACGTCGGCACGACGCCCGGGTGGTCCTCCTCGCGGTGCAAGTCGCAGACGAGCCGGCTGACGGTAGCGAGGTGCGCGGGGAAGCCCATCCGCTCGGCGACCGCCTCCACGCCGATATCGATGGCGATGTGCTCGTCGAGCAGCGCGGGATCGATCCCGAGGTCGATGTCGGCGAGCACGAAGTTGGAGGCATGATCGGCGACGAGCACGATGCCGCCCGGGCGCGGCGGGGGGCCGATCCAGCGCCAGGGCTTCCAGTCACTCACCTCCGCCCCCGTTCGTGTCGAGCGAAGTCGAGACACGCTGGCGCCGTGTATACGCATCTCGACTGCGCTCGATGCGAACGGAACCTGGGCTTGCTCATGGTCGGAGCTTTCCGGCCATCCGCCACCATTCGCACGGCAACGCCGCAGCGGCGGCGTCGCGGTCGCATTCGCTAGCGTAGAGCGCAAAGCACGTAGCCCCCGAGCCCGACATGCGGGCGAGCATCGATCCCTCGCGCAGCGCAGCGAGGACGTCGGCAATCCCCGGCACCAGCGCAATCGCAGACGCCTCGAGATCGTTCCGCCCGTCCGCGGCGATCCGCGATGCAGGACCATCGGGCAGCGGACCGCGATCCTCGCCGTCCCACCCGGCGAACACCGGTCCGGTCGAGAGCGGCAGGCGCGGGTTCACGAGCAGGACGGGAGTACCCTCCAGGTCGTTCACCACGCTCGACAACTCGGTCCCGGTTCCCCGCCCGATCGCCATCCGGCTCTCGACACAGGCGGGCACATCCGCTCCGAGCGAGGCGGCCCGTGTCCGCCAGTCGTCGGGCAACCCCTGCAGCGCCTCGACGATCCGAAACACCGCCCCCGCATCCGCCGACCCGCCCCCGAGCCCCGCGGCGACCGGCAGGTTCTTCTCCAGCGTCAGCGCCAGCCCCTGCGAGCGCGGCAGTTTAGCGAGCGCCTTGGCGACGATATTGCCAAAACCCCCTCCCCCATGAGGGGGAGGGTCGGGGTGGGGGTGCTCAGCGCCCGAGATGACGCGAGGCTGCGCCTCGCTCCCCCACCCCCGGCCCCTCCCCGCCGGGGAGGGGGGAATTTAGCTTCGCGTCATTACACGTTAGTTCGGCTGGGTTGCCGTCACGACGGGTTTCGGCGTCACTGACTGCGCCGACATGGCCGGACCGGTGTTGCCGCGAT
>JBGSBH010000105.1:0-7901 GCA_041730635.1 Cypionkella sp. | reverse complement strand
GCCACATGCGCAACCGCGCCATATTTGCTGCCTTGCTGGGAACCGTCGCCATGACCCTTGCCGTGCCCGCCTCCGCCAAGGACGCGCCCATCGCCTATCCGGTGACCGAAAAGGTTGACACGGTGGAAGAGCAGTTCGGCGTGAAGGTGGAAGACCCCTATCGCTGGCTCGAGAACGATGTCCGCTCGGACCCCAGGGTGGCGCAGTGGGTCGCCGAGCAGAACGCGGTGACGCAGGCCTATCTCGCCGGCCTGCCGGGCCGCCAGTGGTTCAGGTGGCGCATCGCCGAACTCACCGATTACGAGCGCTTCGGCCTGCCGCAGAAGTACGGCAACCGGTATTTCTACACCCGCAACTCGGGCCTCCAGAACCAGAGCCCGCTCTACGTGCAGGACGGGCTCGAGGGCGAGCGCCGGCTGCTGCTCGACCCCAACGCCTGGGCCAAGGACGGCGCCACCGCGCTCGCCGGCTGGCGGCCTTCGCCCGATGGCTCCAAGCTGCTTTACATGGTGCAGGACGGCGGCACCGACTGGATGATCATCCGCGCGCTCGACGTCGCCACCGGGCAGCCGCTGGGCGACGAGGTGCGCTGGGCCAAGTTCACCAATCTCGCCTGGGTCGGCGAGGAAGGGTTCCTCTATTCGCGTTTCCCCGAACCCGAGAAGGGGCAGGACTTCCAGGCGCTGAACTTCAACCAGGCGGTCTATTTCCACCGCATCGGCACGCCGCAGAGCGCAGACCAGCTGGTCTATGCGACGCCCGAGCACAAGGAGCGCGGCCATTCGGCGAGCGTGACCGAGGACGGGCGCTGGGCGGTGATCACCAGCTCGCTCGGTACCGATGCGAAATACGAAGTGCGAGTGATCGATCTCGCGCACCGGGCCCACACCGGCTGGCAGGCGAGGCCGCTGGTGACGGGCTTCGAGCACGCGTGGAACCCGGTCGATTCGATCGGCAGCACGATGTACTTCACGACCAATCGGGACGCGCCGACCTACCGCGTGGTGAAGGTCGACCTCGCCGCCAGGTCGCCCCGGTTCGAGACCGTGATCGCCGCGCGGCCCGAGCCGATCGACGGCGCCTCGATCGTCGGCGACCGGCTGATCGTCAGCTACCTGAAGGATGCCAGCAGCCGCGCGGAGGTGTTCTCCCTCGACGGCAAGCCGAGCCGGGTGATCGAGCTCAACGGTCTCGGGACCGCGGCGGGGTTCGCCGGGCGCCCGGGCGATCCGGAAACCTTCTACAGCTTTTCGAGCTTCAATCGCCCGAGCACGATCTATCGGCTCGACCTGCGGACCGGCGAGAGCACGCCGTTCGCCGCGCCCGAGCTGACCTTCGACCCCGAGCGGATCGAGGTGCGCCAGGTATTCTACCCGTCGAAGGACGGGACGCGGATCCCGATGTTCATCGTCAAGCGGCGCGACGTGACGGGGCCCGCGCCGACGCTGCTCTACGGCTACGGCGGGTTCGACGTGAACCAGACGCCGGGTTTCTCGCCGGTGCGGCTGGCGTGGGTCGAGGCCGGCGGCGTGTTCGCGCTCGCCAACATCCGCGGGGGCGGCGAATACGGCAAGGCGTGGCACGACGCCGGGCGCCTCGCCAACAAGCAGAACGTGTTCGACGATTTCGCCGCCGCCGGCGACTGGCTGAAGGCGAACGGCGTGACCAGCGCCGATGGCCTTGCGATCCAGGGCGGCTCGAACGGGGGCCTGCTGGTGGGCGCGGTGGTGAACCAGCGGCCCGACCTGGTCGACGCGGCGCACGCGGCGGTCGGCGTCATGGACATGCTGCGGTTCGACCGCTGGACCGCCGGGCGGTACTGGGTCGACGACTACGGCTATCCGTCGAAGGAAGCGGACTTCAAGGTCCTGCGGGCCTATTCGCCCTACCACAATATCCGACCCGGATCGGACTATCCGGCGGTGCTGGTGACCACCGCCGACACCGACGACCGGGTGGTCCCCGGGCACAGCTTCAAGTACGCCGCCGCGCTGCAGGCGGCGGACCTCGGGGGCAAGCCGCGGCTCATCCGCATCGAGACCCGCGCGGGGCACGGCGCGGGCAAGCCGACCGACAAGGCGATCGAGGAAGGGGCCGACGTGCTCTCGTTCCTCGCCCGCTGGACCGGCCTCCCGATGCCGCCGGCACCGGGCGACGCGCCGCCGATCATGAATCCACCGCGTTCAGCGAACTAGGCGCGGACCTGAACCACAGCTAACGCGGCAATTCAGGCTGTCCTCAGTGCGAATCGCTTAACCATGCGAGACAAGGCGGAAGATGTCCTTCCGCCGTTCGTGAGGTGAGCCATGAAGACCGTTTCGAAAGCCCTCGTCGGATCCGTCGCGGCTGGCGCGATGGCTCTGGCTTCCGCCACCCCGGCCGCGGCGCAGGATCGCTATCGCGACCGCGACGGGATCAGCGCGGGCGATATCATCGCCGGCGCGCTGGTGATCGGCGGCATCGCGGCCGTGGCGAGCTCGATCGGCAAGGACCGCTACCGCGGCACTTACGGCGAGCCCTATTACAACGGCGGCTACTACAACAACGGTTACGGCTACGACTACGGCCGCTACGGCAATTCGCGCCAGGCGGTCGAGCAGTGCGTTCGCGCCGCTCAGCGCGGGGTCTACGGCCGGGCGCGGGTGACCGACATCCGCGACATCGACCGCAACCGCTACGGCTACCGGGTGCGCGGCACGCTGATCGTTAACGAGCGCGGCGGCGGCTGGGACCGCGACTACGGCTACCGTTACTCGGGCCGCAACTACGACCACGGCCGCTTTACCTGCGACGTGCAGTACGGGCGGGTGGTCGGCCTCGACTACGATGGTCTGCGCGGCTACGACGGCCGCTACGGCGACCGCTACGGCTATCGCGGCTGGTAAGCCCTCCGCGAGGCGCAGACGACAGGCGGTTCAGGCTGTTGCAAGCCTGGACCGCCTAGTCGCATCGGGCTGCGCGGCGCCAGACCGCGCGTGATGATGGGGGGGAACGATGGGCTTCGGCAGAAATTCGATCGGTGCGGCAATCGCTGCCTGCTGCTCGATGGCGGCGGCGCCGCTCGCGGCGGCCGATGTCGCGCATGTCGCGACCAGCGCCCCGGCCGTATTCAGCGCCGATGCGGTCGCGGCGCAGAACCATCGCCGCTGGTATCGGCGCGACCGGGTCGATGCCGGCGACGTGATCGGCGGGCTCTTGGTGATCGGGACGATCGCCGCGGTCGCCAGCGCGGCGAGCAAGGCGAGCCGCAACGATCGCTATCGCGCGCGCGACTATCGTCCGGACTACCCCCCGCGGACTTTCGGCGCGAGCTGGCAGGAAGGCCGCGGGCTCGACCGTGCGGTCGATATCTGCGCGGGCGCGATCGAGCGCGACGCGCGGATCGCCAGCGTCGATAGCGCCGCGCGGACCGCGGCGGGCTGGCAGGTGACCGGGCGGCTGCGCACCGGGGCGCCGTTCACCTGCTCGATCGGGCCCGAGGGGCGGATCGAAGCGATCGACTATGGCGCCGGCGGCGCGACCGGCGCCCAGTGGAGCGACGACCGCTATGCCGCCGCCCGCGCGGCGCAGGATGGGGTCGCGACGCAGCGCCCGGCCTATCCCGGCGGCCCGCTGGGCGACGAGGACACCCGGCCCGACGCGCCCGACGCGCCGGCCTTCCCGGGCTGAGCCTCAGTTCTTGCGATAGCTCGGCAGCGCGAGCTTCCAGCGGATCGCCGCCCCGCGCAGTCCGAACCCGCCGGCCCAGGCGAGGGTCCAGCCGGCGGCGGCAGGAATGCCCGCTTCCGCGCCGGCGACCGCCAGCACCGCCGAAAGCGCCGCTGCGGTGACGTAGAGCTCGGGCCGCATGATGATCGAAGGGACCCCGGCGATCACGTCGCGCACCACGCCACCGGCGCACCCGGTGATCACCCCGAGCACCGCCGCCGGCACCGGCGCCACCCCGTAAGCCAGCGCCTTGGCGGTGCCGAGCACCGCGAACGCCGCGAGGCCGGCGGCGTCGGCCCATTCGAGCAGCTCCCCCTCCCACCAGCGGCGCGGGGTGACCCAGGCGACCACCGCGGTGGCGAAGATCACCGGCGCGACCCACGGGTCGTGCAGCCAGAACGCCGGGGCGCCGAGCAGCATGTCGCGCAAGGATCCGCCGCCCACCCCGGTGACCAGCGCGAAGAACGCCATCGTCACGAACGTCTGCCGCAGCCGCGCGGCGAGCAGCGCGCCGGTGAGCGCGAACACCGCGGTGCCGAACAGGTCGAGCGCGGGGGGCAGCACCATCGGCGTCACGCGCGCGCTCGCCCCTTGCGCCGGCGGAACAGCAGCACGAACCCGAGCAGCGTTGCCGCAAGCGCGAGCCCGCCGAATGCCAGGGTGAAGGGATTGTGCGCATCCTCGCGGGTCTCGAGGTCCATGATGTGCAGGCCCCAGAAGAAGTCGTAGATACGCCACCAGCGGGTGCGCACCGCGGCGATCTCTCCGGTGGCGCGATCGATGTACACGTGCGTGCCGTCCGCCAGCGTCGCGCGCCAGGTGGCGATGGCCTTACGCAAGCCGAGCGGCGGTGCATCGGCCGCGAAAGCCTCGAGCGCGGTGACGTTGCGCCCACCGCGAATGCCGGCGGCGACGATCCGGCGCGCCTCCGCCGCGTCGACGGGCGGCAGCGCGGCACCGGTGCGGGCATCGTAGCGGGTGACCTCGCCGCCGGCGGCGGTGGCGAGCGTGACCGGTCGCCCGCGCTGGACGAACGTGCGCAGTTCGACCGGCGTGGTGCCACCTGCGACCGGCGCTGGCATGATGGCGAATCCCGCCGGCAACCGCTCGGGAGGCGACGCGACGCGCAGATGATCGCCTCGTACTTCCTCGATCGGGCGGGCGATCATCGCCAGCCCGCAGAGCGTCCACAGCAGCCGCGGCACACCGACCAGCCAGCCGAGCCAGATGTGCCAGCGCGCGTACCGCGCCATCCATCTGCCCCGGGCCCGGGTGGTCGCCATGGCTCAGCGGTCCAGCAGCGCGCCGATCGCCCCTGCGGCGGCGATGCAGTCGAGGTCGCTCCACTGCGCGCCGATCACCTGCATTCCGCACGGCAGCCCGCCGCTCTCGCCCACGGGCACCACCGTCGAGGGCAGGTTGGGGAAGGTCGCCAGACCCGCCCAAGCGAGCGCGTCGGCGAACGCGCTGTCGCGCCCGTTGATGGCGATCCGGCGGCTGGCGATCGGCGTATCGTCGTGCGGGTAGGCGACGAACGGCAGCGGCGGCGCGAGCACGAAATCGTATTCGGCAAACAGGTCCGCCCAGGCATATTCGTTGCGCGCCTGGGTATCGAGCAGCAGGTAGTAGTCGGCGAGGGTGATCGTCTGGCCGTTCGGGCCCGGCCTCCCGCGAGCCATCGCGGCGTTGAGCAGACGCATGTAGTTGGCGTGCTGCTCGGCGAGGTCGGGCAGCAGCTCGCTCGCGCGGTCGACCGTGGCGCCCGCTCGTTCGATCTCGGCCACAGCCGCTTCGACAGGGCCCCGCACCGACGCGTCGATCTCGCTCGCCGGATGGTCGAGCACGGCGAGGAAGCGCATCTCGCGCAGCGGCCTTTCCTGCCGAGAGAGGGGCCGTTCTGCCGTCAATCCCAGCAACAGTGCCAAATCTTCCGCCGAACGTGCCAACGGACCGGTGACCGACAGCGGCCCGTCGTGCATGTCCGCGCCGCCCGCCATCGGGTGCCCATGGCCGCGCCGGCTGACGAGGCCGAAGGTGGTCTTGTGGCCGTAGATCCCGTTGAAATGCGCGGGATTGCGGATCGAGCTGCCGATGTCGCTGCCGTATTCGGCGGGCACCATCCCGCTCGCCACCGCCACCGCCGACCCGCCCGACGATCCGCCCGCCACCCGCGAGGGGTCGTGCGGGTTGTTGGTGCGGCCGTAGACCGGGTTGTTCGATTGCAGGTCGGCCAGATCGGGCGGGACGTTGGTCTTGCCGAGGATGATCGCGCCGGCTTGCTTGAGCAGGGTCACCACGCGCGCATCGCGCCGGGCACGCTGGTCCTTGAACTGCGGGTGCCCCCAGGTCGTCGGCAATCCGGCGACATCGAAGCTTTCCTTGACCGTCATCGGCACGCCGAACAGCGGGCGGTCCTCGTGCGGCTGGCCGCCAAGCGCGTTGGCCGCGGCGCGGGCCCGCTCGAAGTCGCGCACCACCACCGCGTTGAGCGGCCCGTCGAGCGCCTCGATCCGCGCGATCGCCGCATCCACCGCTTCGAGCGGCGACAGCGCGCCTGAACGTATCTGCGCGGCGAGCTCGATTGCCCCGGGTTCGCTGGTCAGCTTCGGAATCATGCGCCTCTCCCTTGGCCCGGGATTGCCGCCCGAACCCGCGCCGCGCAAGTGTTCCCCCGCCAAGGCGGGGGTCGCATTCAAGGGAGCGCCCATGCAGCCCGAGGTCCCCGCCTACGCGGGGACTCGCTTCAGATGTGGATCGGTTTGCCGGTCACCGCCATCGCGGCTTCCTTGATCGCCTCGCTATGCGTCGGATGCGCGTGGCAGGTGTAGGCGATGTCCTCGCTGGTGGCGCCGAACTCCATCGCCTGCGCGGCCTGGGCGATCATCGTGCCCGCGACGCTGGCGATGCACCACACCCCGAGCACGCGGTCGCTCTCGGCATCGGCGATGACCTTCACGAAACCGTCGGGCTCGTGATTGGTCTTCGCGCGGCTGTTGGCCAGCATCGGGAACTTGCCGACCTTGACGGCTCCACGCGCCTTGGCGTCTTCCTCGGTCAGCCCGACGCCGGCGATCTCGGGCCAGGTGTAGACCACGGCGGGGATCACCGCGTGATTGACGATCCCGGTCTGCCCGGCGATGTTTTCGGCGCAGGCGATGCCTTCGTCCTCCGCCTTGTGCGCCAGCATCGGCCCGGGGATCACGTCGCCGATCGCCCACACGCCGGGCACTTTGGTGCGGAAATCGTGGTCGGTCTCGATCTGCCCGCGCTGGTTCACCTCGAGAACGATCGCCTCGAGGCCCAGACCTTCGGTATTCGCCCGCCGTCCGATCGAGACCAGCACGCAGTCCGCTTCGAGCGTCTGCGCCTCGCCCCCGGCGGCCGGCTCGACCGTCAGCGTCGCCTTCTCGCCCTCGACGCTGCAGCCGGTGACCTTGGTGCCGAGCATCAGCGTCATGCCCTGCTTCTTGAAGATCTTCGCCGCTTCCTTGCGGATGTCCCCGTCCATCCCGGGGAGCAACTGGTCGAGGAATTCGACCACCACGACTTCGGCCCCGAGCCGGCGCCAGACCGAGCCGAGCTCGAGCCCGATCACCCCGCCGCCGATCACGACCATCTTGCTAGGCACCCGCTGCAGCTCGAGCGCGCCGGTGCTGTCGACGACGATCTGCCTCTCGTTGTCGACCTCGACCCCGGGAAGCGGGGTGACCGAGGAGCCGGTGGCGATGATCACGTCGCGCGCGGTGACCCGCTCGCCGCCGATGTCGAGCGTGTGCGGATCGAGGAACCGGGCATGGCCCTTCTTCCATTCGACCTTGTTCTTCTTGAACAGGAACTCGATGCCCTTGGTGAGGCCGCTCACCGCGTCGAGCCGCTGCGCGTGCATCTTGTCGAGGTTCAGCGTCGGGCTGACCTCGATCCCCATCTCGGCCATCGCGCCGTTTTTCGCCGCGTCGAAATACTCGCTCGCGTGCAGCATCGCCTTGGATGGGATGCAACCGACGTTGAGGCACGTCCCACCCAGCGTCGCGCGGCTTTCGGCGCATGCGGTCTTGAGCCCCAGCTGCGCCGCGCGGATCGCCGCGACATAGCCGCCGGGGCCGGCGCCGATGACGAGGACGTCGTAATCGTAAGATGCTTCGCTCATAATCTTCTCTCGTCATCCCCGCGCAGGCGGGGATCCATCGTCTGCC
>JBGSBH010000104.1:0-7959 GCA_041730635.1 Cypionkella sp. | reverse complement strand
CGGTCTACAACCTGCGCCGGCAGTTCAACGACTACGCCCGGGGCGGGCTGTCCCAGCGCGAGGTGTACATCCTGCAGGATCGCATCCAGCAGCTGCGCCAGCGGCTCAGCTACGAGCGCTGGGACCGCGACGGCCGCCGCTGGTGACCGCCGGGGGAGGCGCTTCGCTAGCTGCGGGGCGCCGTCGCCGGGTCGCCGGGGAAGAAGAACCGCGCGATCTCTTCGCCGATGCGCGCGGGGCGCAGGGTGCCGGCATCGACGCAGCACCAGCTCGAGCGGACTTCGGCCAGAACCTCCCCGCCGCGCTCGATCACCGTGTGGTAGAACGCCCGCGCGCCGTGAATCTTCTCGAGCACCGTGCGCGCGATCACGTCGTCGTCGAGGAAGGCCGGGCGGCGGTAAGTGATCTCGTGCTTGAGCGCGACCCACAGCCGCTCGGCGACCGCCTCGGGCGGGGCGAGCTTGTTCCAGTGCGCCAGCACCGCATCCTGCACCCAGCCGAGATAGCGGGCGTTGTTGACGTGCCCCATGAAGTCGATGTCGCTCGGGAGAATGCGAATCGGAAAGGCGAACGGCGCTGCTGACATACTTGTCAATTAAGCACCGATGCTTTGCATTTCCATGACCGATCGCGCGCCGGGGGCTTGAGCGCTCCCAAGTTTTCCCATCTTTCGCGCTCGCCCTCGCCGCCCTAGCCCCCGGTCGATGGCCAGCCGCCCGCGCACGCTGTACGAAAAGATCTGGGATGCGCACGTCGTCGAGACGCGCGACGACGGCACCGCGCTTCTCTACATCGACCGCCACCTGGTCCACGAGGTGACCAGTCCGCAGGCGTTCGAAAGCCTGCGCGCGAACGGCCGCCCGGTGCGCCGGCCCGACCTCACCCTCGCGGTGCCCGATCACAACCTGCCGACCACCGCGCGGCGCGATGCCGGCGGCAATGCGCTGCCGATCGCCGACCCCGAAAGCGCCGCGCAGCTCGCCGCGCTCGAGCGCAACGCGCGCGACTTCGGGGTGCGCTACATCGGCGCGACCGACGCGGCGCAGGGGATCGTTCACGTCGTCGGGCCGGAGCAGGGCTTCTCGCTCCCCGGGGCGACGATCGTCTGCGGCGACAGCCACACCGCGGCGCACGGCGGGATCGGCGCGCTCGCCTTCGGCATCGGCACCAGCGAGGTCGAGCACGTGCTCGCCACCCAGACGCTGCTGCTGCGCCGGTCGCAGACGATGGAAGTGCGCGTCGAGGGCCGGCTCGGTGCGGGGGTCACGCCCAAGGACCTGATCCTGCACATCGTCGGCGCCATCGGCACCGCGGGCGGCACCGGCCACGTGATCGAATATCGCGGCCCGGTGTTCGAGGCGATGAGCGTCGAGGGGCGGCTGACGGTGTGCAACATGAGCATCGAGGCGGGCGCGCGCGCCGGGCTGATCGCCCCCGACGACAAGGTCTTCGCCTACCTCAAAGGGCGCCCGTTCGCCCCCGCCGGCCGCGATTGGGACCGCGCCGAGGCGTGGTGGCGGACGCTCCGCAGCGATCCCGGCGCCGAATTCGATGCGGCGGTGACGATCGACGCGGACGCGATCGAGCCGACGGTGACCTGGGGCACCAGCCCCGAGGACGTGGCCCCGATCGGCGGCACCGTGCCCGATCCCGCCGGCTACGCCGATCCCGCCAAGCAGGCGGCGGCGCGCCAGAGCCTCGCCTACATGGGTCTGGAGCCCGGCCAGCGGCTGAGCGAGATCGAGATCGAGAACGTGTTCATCGGCAGCTGCACCAACAGCCGGATCGAGGACCTGCGCGCCGCGGCGCAAGTCCTGCGCGGCCGGCGCAAGGCGGCGGGCGTCAAGTGGGCGATCGTCGTCCCCGGCTCGGGCCTGGTCAAGCGGCAGGCGGAAGCTGAAGGGCTCGACCGGGTGTTCATCGAAGCCGGCCTCGAATGGCGCGAGCCGGGCTGCTCGGCGTGCCTGGCGATGAACCCCGACAAAGTGCCGCCGGGCGAACGCTGCGCCTCGACCAGCAACCGCAACTTCGTCGGCCGCCAGGGCCCCGGCGCGCGCACCCCCCTCGTCAGCCCGGCGATGGCCGCGGCGGCCGCGGGCACCGGCACGCTGACCGATGTGCGCGCGCTGGTCGGCTGAGCGTTCGCAAGGCCGCCTTCGCCCCGGTCGCGGCGCCCGACGCCCGGCTGCTGATCCTCGGCAGCCTGCCGGGCGAGGCCTCGCTCGCCGCCGGCCGCGATTACGCCCCTCCGCGCAATCTGTTCTGGCGGCTGGTCGGCGGGGCGATCCGGGTGGACCTCGCCGCGCTCGACTACGCCGCGCGGCTCGAGGCCCTGCGCGCGCACCGCATCGCGCTGTGGGACACGGTCGCCTCCGCCCGCCGCGAGGGCAGCCTCGATGCGGCGATCCGCGAGGCCGAGCACGCGCAGCTCGCGGCGCTCGTGGCCACTCTGCCCGAGCTGCGCGCGGTCGCTTTCAACGGGCGCACCGCGAGCACCATCGGGCGGCGGCAACTGGCGGGCGCGGCCCTGGCGCTGATCGACCTGCCGTCCTCCTCGCCGGCCTACGCCGCGATGCCGCTGGCGGACAAAGCGCGGGTTTGGTCGCAGCTAGCGGATTTCCTCGGATGAGGCCTTGCGCCGGCCCTGCCGCTTCCGCATGGTCGCCGGCATGACCAGCAAGATTTCCGGCAAGGCGATCGCGGCGGGCGCGGCGCTCGGCTCGGCCGCCATCGCCGCCGCGCTGCTCTATGCCAGCAAGCGCAAGGACGAGAAGAAGACCAAGGCGGCGCCGCAGGCCCCCTCGGGCGAGCCGCCGGAAACCGACTGATGCGGCGCGTGCGGGAAGTCGAAGGCCGCGCGATCCCGCTGGGGCTGGCAAATGTCGATACCGACGTGATCATCCCGGCGCACTGGCTCAAGACCCTGACCCGCGCCGGGCTCGGCCGGGGCGCGTTCGAGACGCTCCGCGCCGAGCCGGGCAACCCGTTCGACGATCCCACCTACGCCGGCGCGCCGATCCTGATCGCGGGCGACAACTTCGGTTGCGGATCGAGCCGCGAGCACGCCGCGTGGGCGCTGCTCGATCTCGGGATCAGGGCGGTGATCGCGCCGAGCTTCTCCGACATCTTCGCCGGCAACGCGTTCAAGAACGGGGTGCTGACGGTGGCCCTGCCGCCCGACCAGGTCGAGCGACTGCTGGAGGTGGCGGCGAGCGACCCGATCGCGATCGACCTCGAACGCCAGCTCGTCACCACCCCGTTCCAGGACCGCTTCGCGTTCGAGATCGACCCGTTCCGCAAGCTGTGCCTGCTCGAAGGGCTGGACGAGGTCGGGCTGACCCTCGCGCGCGACGCGGAGATTACCGATTACGAGGCACGGCAGGCGCGCGACATGCCGTGGCTCGCCCAAGGCACGGAGAAAGCTGCATGAGAGCCCCCCGATGAAAGCGCTACGCACTCACGCCACCGGCGGACCCGAGACGCTGACCCTCGACGAGATCGACGATCCGATCGCCGGCCCCGGACAGGTGGTGGTCGCGGTCAAGGCGTGCGCGATCAACTATCCCGATGCGCTGATCATCCGCGACATGTACCAGTTCAAGCCCGAGCGGCCGTTCGCGCCGGGCGGCGAGATCGCGGGGATCGTCGAAAGCGTCGGCGAAGGGGTGCAGGCGTTCAAGCCGGGCGACCGGGTGTTCGGCGGCATCGGCAACGGCGGGCTGGTCGAGAAGATCGCGGTCGATGCCAAGCGGCTGTTCGCGGTGCCCGACGGGGTCAGCTTCGAGAAAGCCGCGTCGCTGATGATGACGTACGGCACCACGATCCACGGTTTGAAGGATCGCGGGCACATCAAGCCGGGCGATGTCATGCTGGTGCTGGGCGCGGCGGGCGGCGTCGGGCTCTCGGCGGTCGAGCTGGGCAAGGCGTTCGGCGCCCGGGTGATCGCCGCGGTCTCGAGCGCGGAGAAGGGCGAGGTCGCGCGCCGCGCCGGGGCGGACGACGTCGTGATCTATCCGCGCGAGGCGATGGACAAGGACGCGAGCAAGGACCTGGCGAACAAGTTCAAGGCGGCCTGCGGTCCCGAAGGCGCGAACATCGTCTACGACATCGTCGGCGGGCAGTATTCGGAGCCGGCGCTGCGCGCGATCGCCTGGGAAGGCCGCTTTCTGGTGGTCGGGTTCCCGGCCGGTATCGCCAGGATGCCGCTCAACCTGACGCTGCTCAAGAGCTGCGACATCTGCGGGGTGTTCTGGGGCGCGTTCACCGCGCGCGAGCCGGAGAAGTTCCGTGCCCAGGCGGCCGAGCTGTTCGACCTGCTCAAAGCCGGCAAGATCGACCCGCTGATCTCCGAGACCTACCCGCTCGAACGCGGCGGCGAGGCGATCGCCAAGCTGGAAAGCCGCCAGGCGGTCGGCAAGCTCGTGGTGACGATGGACTAGCGCGAGCGGCCTCCCTATCTGCCGACCGTGACCGACCAGAGAGGACTGCCATGACCCAATTCGACGATCGCGAGCGCGGCGAGGAACGCAAGTTCGCGATGGACGAGGAAACCGCCTTCCGCGTCGCCGCGCGGCGCAACCGCCTGCTGGGGCACTGGGCGGCCGAGCGGATGGGCCTCACCCCGGAGGAGACCGACGCCTATGCCAAGGCGGTGGTCCAGGCCGATTTCGAGGAAGCGGGCGACGAAGACGTGATCCGCAAGGTGCTGGGCGATCTCACCGCGGCGGGATGCGAAGTCGACGAGGCCCAGGTCCGCGCGGCGCTCGACGCCAAGGCGGTCGAGGCGCGCCGGCAGCTGATGAGCGAGAGCTGAGCCGATGGCGATGGCGGCGGCCGAGATCGAGGCGCTGATTCGCGCCGCCGTGCCCGATGCGGTGGTCGAGATCCGCGATCTCGCGGGCGACGGCGACCACTACGCGGCGCACGTCGTCAGCCGGGCCTTCGCCGGGCTCAGCCGGGTGCAGCAGCACAAGCTGGTCTACGAGGCGCTTGGGCATCGGATGGGAGGCGAGCTTCACGCCTTGCAACTGACCACCGCCGTGCCCAACTGACCGCAGTCATTCCCAATCGAAGGGCTCGGCCATGTCCGACGTCAACCAGCGCATCGCCGACATCGTCGCCAGCAACGACGTGGTCCTGTTCATGAAAGGCACGCCGCTGTTCCCGCAGTGCGGGTTCTCCAGCCGGGCAGTGGCGATCCTCGACCATTGCGGCGCGCAGTACGAAAGCGTCGACGTGCTGCAGGACATGGAGATCCGCCAGGGGATCAAGTCGTTCAGCGACTGGCCGACCATCCCCCAGCTCTACGTCAAGGGCGAGTTCGTCGGCGGCAGCGACATCATGATGGAAATGTACGAGGCGGGCGAGCTGCAGGCGATGCTCGCCGAAAAGGGCGTCGCCGGCGCCGCCTGAGCCACTCTCCCCCGGGCAGCCGAAGGTCCCGTCCGGCTGGGTAGGCCGGACGGGATTTTTCTTTGGGTGGGGCTTGGGGGTTGGACGACCGGGTCGGGGGAGACGTCGGGGCCGATCGGGGCTGCCAGGTGTGGGTTTACCTGCATGGCCCGTGCCAGATTTCGCAAATGCCGGTTCCGCGCCGCAGGCGATGGTTAACGCACCCGGCAGGGAGGCCGCCGCTGTAAAGCCGTCCGACAGGCGGCGGGCCGATTTCGGTCTTGCCCGGCAACCGGTCCCCGGCCACATTCGCGCGCGATGAGCGATGACACCCCGGTCCCTTCGATCCCCGCCGCCACGATCGTCGTCTTCCGCCACGCACCCGACGGGGGTCCGCCCGAGATCCTGATGACCATCCGCCACCGGGCGATGTCGTTCGCCGGCGGGATGGCGGTGTTCCCCGGGGGCCGGGTCGATCCCGGCGACCGGGCGCTGGCCGCGCGGCTGGGCGCGCGCGATGTCGAGGAGGCCGCGCACCGGGTGACCGCGATCCGCGAGACGCTGGAGGAAACCGGCCTGGTGGTCGGGGTGCGCGATGCGGTTTCGGCGGAGGACGCGGCCCGCGCGCGCGCGCTGCTGGGCGAGCGCGGCACGCTCGAGCCGGTGCTGACGGCGATGGGCTGGACGCTCGATCTCGATGCGGTGGTGCCGTTCGCGCGCTGGCACCCGAAGAACGAACGCCTGCCGCGGATCTTCGACACCCGCTTCTATCTCGCCGATCTCGGCACCGGCGCGGTCGAGCTGGAGATCGACGCGACCGAGAACACGCACCTGTTCTGGACCAGCGCGGCCGATGCGCTCGCCGCCGCCGAGCGCGGCGAGCTGGCGCTGATCTTCCCCACCCGCCGCAACCTCGAGCGGCTGGCGCAATTTTCCTCGTTCGCGGAAGCGCGGGCGCATGCCGATGCGATCCCGGTGCAGACGATCACCCCGTGGATCGAGCAGCGCGGCGGCGAGCGCTGGCTCGCGATCCCGCGCGATGCGGGCTACCCGGTCGACGGCGAGCCGCTGACCTCGGCCCACCGCGCCTGAACGCTCAGCTCTCCGCGCTGCCCGGCTCGGCCAGCTTGCGGTGGATGTGCGCCATCGCGGGTGCGGGCGCGACGCCCGCCGCGGCCACCTGCAGCTTGTTGAACCAGCCCGAGGTGATCGCGTTGCGGCCCGCCAGCATCGCTTCCCAGCCGTCCCTGGCGACGTCGGCCGGATCGGCCTTGCTGTCGCTCTGACCGAGCTTGGTGTCGAGCATGCCAGCGCGGGCGAAGAATTCGGTATCGGTGGCGCCCGGCTTGAGCGTGGTGAGCGTGATCCCCGGATGGTCATGGTCGCGGGCAGGCTATTCAGCCGCGCCTGAGTCTTCTCAACCGCTTGCTCGCGGACCAGTTTCTCATGCAGCAGCAGAGCGTGCTCCTCCTTCGTCAGAACGCGGGGAACGTCGTTCAGCAGGTTCGTCAGCAGGTCCGTTCCCGCAGTGCCCGGTTTCCCCGCTGCCCGGTGTGCGTCCTCTGCGGCAGTCGCACGGTCCCACACCTCCTGATCGGTGGTGCGGGGCTGCTTGAAGCGCGGAGGCAGTCCGAGGCGTGCCCGGTCGGCGTCGGTCTGTGCGTGGTAGAGTCCGGTGACGGAGTCGTCCTCCAGTGCGTCGGAGAAGTTGGGGAGTTCGGGAGTTGGGGGATTGGGGTCGAGGGGTTCTGAGGTGAGTGGGTTAATTGGCGAATTGCCGAATTCGGGTGCGGGTGGTTCTGGCGTGATTCCGAGTTCCTTGGCTGCGGCTTCAACCTGCGCCTGCTCCCGTTCGTTCGCAGTCATTCCTTGGCCTGCAAACTTTCCGACTTGCTTTGCATAGGTCGTTGGTCCCCCCGGTGCGGCAAGGACTTGCCTCATCAGATCCGAAGCCTCTAGCATACCCGGATCAAGCGTCATCGTCCCATCCCCA
This sequence comes from Cypionkella sp., assembly GCA_041730635.1. Taxonomy (GTDB): domain Bacteria; phylum Pseudomonadota; class Alphaproteobacteria; order Sphingomonadales; family Sphingomonadaceae; genus Tsuneonella. Next base: position 575 of record JBGSBH010000104.1, on the reverse strand, counting down.
TTGTCCCTGAACCCGAACTTCGCATACCACGAAGTCAGTTCCTCCTTACCCATCCCCGGCTCGGGATTCGCGCCGGTCGGCTCCACGTCGAGGTCAATGGTCACACCGTCACGGCGGGCGAGATCCACGAGCTTCTGCATTGCGGCGGTGCCAGCACCCTTGCGCCGGTTCTCCGGTGGCACGATGATCGAGGCTTTCACCTTGTCACCCTCCTGAGTCAGCTCCAGCACCGCACCTTCGGGCGTGGTCACTTTGTCCGGGAACGCGGGGTCTGCGGGCGTGCCGAGTTCGGAGAGGAGGGTTTGTCGGGGGGTGGCGGAACCCTTGGTTTCCAAAGATGCGAGCACGGTTTCTGTGTTACGAACCTCCTGTGCGAAACGTGGACCGAGAGATTCGGGCTTCGCAGCGACGGACTTCAGAATGCCGAGATAGGCATTCAGCCACTCCGAGATAGACCGCATCACACTCTGGAATGAAGTCTCGGTCATCTGTCCTGACTGGCGAAGCTGGATGACCTGTCGAACGAGTTCACCTACGACCTTCGCTTTCTGCCCATTATCCAGATTCTCAAAAAG
>JBGSBH010000103.1:0-7973 GCA_041730635.1 Cypionkella sp. | reverse complement strand
GCGGGGGCGCGCGCGCGAGCGGGATAGCCGACCGCGACGCCCTCCTCGCCAACGGCGAATACGCGGTCATGCTGACCGACGTGATGCTGGCCGATGGCGACGGGCTGGCGAGCCTGCCGGCGGTACGCGATCGGTGGCCGGATCTGCCGGTGATCGTGCTGTCGGCGCAGAACACGCTCGACACTGCGGTGCGCGCGAGCGAGCTCGCCGCGTTCGAATATTTCCCCAAGCCCTTCGATCTCGACGAGCTCGTCCGCGCGGTGATCCAAGCCGCCGGCCCCCGGACGGCGTCCGCGGCCGCGCCCGACGAGAGTGGGGCCGGGCTGCCGCTGGTCGGGCGCAGCCAGCCGATGCAGGTTGTCTACCGGATGATCACCCGGGTGCTGCGCAACGACCTGACCGTGCTGATCCTCGGCGAGTCGGGCACTGGCAAGGAGCTGGTGGCCGAGGCGATCCACCAGCTCGGGCATCGCAAGTCGGGCCCGTTTGTCGCCGTAAACGCTGCGGCGATCCCGCACGAGCTGATCGAGAGCGAGCTTTTCGGCCACGAGAAGGGCGCCTTTACCGGGGCGTTCGCGCAGGCGATCGGCAAGTTCGAGCAGGCCAGCGGCGGCACGCTGTTCCTCGACGAGATCGGCGACATGCCGCTCGCCGCGCAGACCCGCCTGCTGCGCGCGCTGCAGTCGGGCACGATCCGCCGGGTCGGTGGGCGGCAGGAGATCGCGGTTGATGTGCGCATCGTCGCCGCGACCAACCGCGAGCTTGCGCCGATGATCGCCGCGGGCACGTTTCGCGAGGATCTGTACTACCGGCTCAATGTCGTGCCGATCGAGCTGCCCCCGCTACGCGAGCGGCGCGACGACATCGCCGCGCTCGCGCGCCATTTCCTCGCGCTGGCGGCGGGCGAAGGGTTGCCCCGGCGGCAGCTCGGCGCCTCGGCGATCGCCGCGCTCGAAGCGCTTCCCTGGCGCGGCAACGTGCGCGAGCTGCGCAATGCGATCTACCGGCTCGCCCTGCTGGCGCGCGAAGAGACCATCGATGGCGAAACGGTGGCGGCGGTCCTCGGCCGGCCTGAGGGGGAGAAGCCCGCGGCGAACGGCGGCTTCGCCGCTGCGCTGGCGCAATGGCTGAAGGCGCATCCGGTGCGCGAGGGCGAACTCTACGATGCCGCGCTCGCGGAGTTCGAACGGCCGCTGCTGGCGCACGCGATGCGCGTGACCGGCGGCAACCAGCTGCGCGCCGCGCGGCTGCTGGGGATCAACCGCAATACTTTACGCAAGCGGCTCGCCGAGCTGGCGATCATGCCGGGGGTCAAGCCGCAGCAGGGCTGAACCCGCTCGGCGAAAAACGCTTGCATCGTTGCAACAGCGCCGTTGTAATCAGGCAACGATGCCGGCTGCGGAACCCCCAGCAAAGATCGCGACGCCGCGTGGCAGCCCGCGCTGGCGGCGGAGGTTCATCGTGTTCAGCCGCAAGGCAAACTTCTTTGCGGTGCTCGAGATCGCGGCCGCGCTCGCGTTCGCGGGGATGGTCTGGACGACGTGGTACACCTTCACCAGCGCGCCGCCCGACGGGCAACTGCTCCCGTCGCGTCAGGTCGCGGGCCTGCTGATCGCGACCTTGCTCCCGGCTATGGCGCTGCTGGTGCTGCTCGGGCGCCGGCTCGCACTGCGGCGCGCGGCGGGGACCACCGCGCGCCTGCATGTCCGGCTGGTGTTCTTCTTCTCGCTCGTCGCCGCGGTGCCGACGCTGCTGGTGGCGGCGTTCGCTGCGTTCCTCTTCCAGTCGGGGGTCGACTTCTGGTTTTCCGACAACTCGCGCGGGTTGATGCGCAATGCCAACGAACTCGCGCGCAACTACTACACGCAGAACCAGTTGCAGGTCGCCAACCAGTCGGTCGCGCAAGCCGGCGACATGGGGTACTATCTGCAAAGCCTCGATATCACCGATCCTGACTTTTCCTCGGTGTACATCCTGCAGGTCCAGCAGCGCGAGATCAACGAATCGGCGATCCTGCAGCAGGTCGCCGATGGCTCGCTGCGGGTGGCGGTCGCGTTCGGCCTGACCCCCGGCAACGACCCGACCGTGTTCGGAAGGGGGGCGGTCCCCAAGCTCAAGCGCGGCGAGCCGGTGGTGATCGGCGGAAACACTACCCGGATCGAAGCCTTGGCGCCGATAGATTCCGAAGCCGGCATCTATCTGTACAATGCGCGCAACACGGAGGCGCTGGCTTTCAGCCAGTGGGCTCGCGCTCAGTCGGTGGTCGGGGCGTACGACGTGCTCACCAAGCGCGCCCGCGCGCTGCAACTGCGCTTCAACCTCGCGCTGTTTTTCGTCAGCCTCGCGCTGGTCGGGCTCGCCGTGTGGTTCGCGCTGCGCTTCGCCGACCGGCAGGTCCAGCCGCTGACCCAGCTCGTCGGCGCGGCCCGGCGGATCGGTGCGGGCGACTTCGCGCGGGTCGAGGGGCGCACCGGCTCGGACGAGATCGGCATGCTCAACCGGGCGTTCAACCGGATGGCCGGCCAGATCGAGCAGCAGACCGCCGCACTCGTCGGCGCCAACCACCAGCTCGAGGAACGCCGCGCGTTCATCGAAGCGGTAGTCGAATCGATCTCCGCCGGGATCGTCACCATCGACCGTGACGACCGGATCCTGCTGATGAACAGTTCGGCGCAGGAACTGGTATTGGGGGGAAGGCGGCCGGTCCCGGTCGGTGCGCCGCTTCAGGAACTGGCGCCGCAGCTCGCAGCGATGGTCCAGGCGCAGGTGCCGGGCGGGATCGTCAACTGGACCAAGGGGAGCGACCTGCTGACGCTCGCGGTCAAAATCGCCGACGCGCCCGAAGGCCGCGTGATCACTTTCGAGGACATCACCCGGCAGATCCTCGACCAGCGGCAGGCGGCCTGGTCCGACGTCGCCCGGCGCATCGCGCACGAGATCAAGAACCCGCTGACCCCGATCCAGCTGGCCACCGAACGGTTGAAGCGCCGCTACCGCAAGCAGATCGACAGCGACGGCGAGCTGTTCGACGAGCTGACCGACACGATCGTCCGCCAGGTCGGCGACCTGCGCAAGATGGTCGACGAGTTCTCCAGCTTCGCGCGGCTGCCCAAGCCGGTGTTCCGGCCCGAGGACGCGCAGGACCTGGTGAAGCAGGCGCTGTTCCTGCAGGAAGTCGCGCACCCCGAGATCGACTACGCGTTCGACGCGGGGCCGGAAGCCGGCGCGACGATCGCCTGCGACCGTCACCAGTTCGGCCAGGCGATGACCAACGTGCTCAAGAACGCCGCCGAGGCGATCGAAGCGCGCAGCCGCGGGGCCGAGCCCGACTATCGCGGCCGCATCACGGTGACCATGAGCGGCACCCCGGCCGCGATCGCCATCGCGGTCGAAGATAACGGCATCGGCCTGCCGCAGGACCGCGAGCGGATTGTGGAGCCCTATGTGACCACGCGCGAGAAGGGCACCGGCCTCGGCCTCGCGATCGTCAACAAGATCGTCGAGGAGCATGGCGGGGACATGAGCTTCGCCGGCGTCGAGGGGGGCGGCACGCGGGTCACCTTGCGCTTCGCGCGCGACCCGCTCGCCGAAGGTCGCCCCGCGGCGGCCGAATAAGCGGGAGGATTGATGGCGCTCGATATCCTGATCGTGGACGATGAACGCGACATTCGCGAGCTCGTGGCCGGCGTGCTGAGCGACGAAGGCTACGATTGCCGCACCGCCGGCGACAGCACCGCGGCGCTCGCCGCGGTCGACGCGCGCCGGCCGAGCCTAGTGCTGCTCGACGTGTGGCTTCACGGCAGCCCGATGGACGGGCTCGAAGTGCTCGACGAGATCAAGAAGCGCGAACCCGGGCTGCCGGTGATCATATTCTCCGGCCACGGCAACATCGATACCGCGGTGAGTGCGGTCAGCCGCGGGGCGATGGATTTCATCGAGAAGCCGTTCGAGGCGGAAAAGCTGCTCCTGCTCGTCCAGCGGGCGACCGAGACCGAGCGGCTGCGGCGCGAGAACAGCCGCCTGCGCGAAGGCTTCGCGCGGGCCGAGGAGTTCACCGGCAATTCGGCCGCGATCAACGCGGTGCGCGCCACGCTGAAGCGGGTGGCCAACACCGGCAGCCGGGTTCTCATCACGGGCCCGGCCGGCGCGGGCAAGGAAGTCGCGGCAAGGCTGCTCCATGCCTGGAGCCCGCGCGCCGAAAGCGCCTTCGTCACGGTCAATTCGGCGCGGATCACGCCCGAGCGCTTCGAGCACGAGCTGTTCGGCGAGGAAGCGGACGGCAAGCTGCTGCGCCCCGGCCTGCTCGAAATGGCCGACGGCGGCACGCTCTATCTCGACGAAGTCGCCGACATGCCGCTGTCCACCCAGGCGCGCATCCTGCGGGTGCTGACCGAACAGGCGTTCGTCCGCGTCGGCGGCGCGCGCCAGGTGCGGGTCGATGTGCGGGTGGTCTCCTCGACTTCGCGCGACCTTGCGCGCGAGATGGAGGAGAAGCGTTTCCGCGAAGATCTGTTCTATCGCCTCAACGTTGTACCAGTGACGATCCCCTCGCTCGCCGAGCGACGCGACGACATCCCGGCGCTGGCCGAGCATTTCTTCACTCGCTACGCGAGCGAGCAGGGAGTGCCGCCGCCGGCGCTGACCCCCGAGGCGATCGCCGCGCTGCAGGCGTACGATTGGCCGGGCAACGTCCGCCAGTTGCGCAACGTGGTCGAGCGCACGATCATCATGACCCCGCGCGAGCGGCTGGCGGAGGTCGGCGCGGACATGCTGCCGAGCGAGATCGCCGGCGGACGGCTCGGCGGCGGCAGCGGGGTCACCGCGCTGATGGGCGTGCCCTTGCGCGAAGCGCGCGAGAGCTTCGAGCGCGAATACCTGACCGTTCAAATCCGGCGGTTCTCCGGAAACATCTCGAAAACCGCGAGCTTCATCGGGATGGAACGATCGGCACTGCACCGGAAGCTCAAGCTGCTCGGCATGGGCGACCGGCGCGACGAGGACGAATAGCTCGTCGGCCCGGAACGCGGGTCAAGCAAAAGCATTTGCGATTTCAGGCGGACGACCCATACACTGGTCGCGATAACCGGCGCGCGGTTTGTTGTCGTGCGCCAGAACGCGGACCGCATGCCAAAGGGGGTGGGGCCGCCAACAACGGAGACCGCTCAAGTGTCTACATCCCGCACTCTCTCGGCGCGCCCGAAGCCTCCTCCAGCCGAAGAATCCGCGCCGCCCGCGCCGCAGGGCGGTGGCAAGCATCAGAGCCTGCAGGATGCGTTTCTCAACCTGCTGCGCAAGAACAAGACCCCGGTGACGATGTTCCTCGTCAAAGGGGTCAAGCTGCAGGGGATCGTCACCTGGTTCGACAACTTCTCGATCCTGCTGCGCCGCGACGGGCAGTCGCAACTCGTGTACAAGCACGCGGTTTCGACGATCATGCCGAGCCAGCCGGTCGATGCCGCGCAATTCGCCAGCCAGGGCTCCAACGCCAAGCAACGGCTGCTGCAGGACGTGTTCCTGAGCCGGGTGCGCGAGGCAGGGGTGCAGGTGACGATGTTTCTCGTCAACGGGGTGATGCTGCAGGGTAAGATCGCCGCGTACGATCTGTTCTGCACGCTGCTCGAGCGGGAAGGGTACGTGCAGCTCGCTTACAAGCATGCGGTATCGACGATCCAGCCCGCGAACGCGGTCGACCTGTCGGGCGATTTCGAAGGCGAGAGCGACTGAGCTTCGACGACGATCTGCTGGGCGAGGTCTCGCGCGGTGCGCGGGCGCTGGTCGTCGGTCCCGATGTGCGCGGGAGATATCACGACCTCGAGCCCGAGGCGCGGCTCGAGGAGGCGGTCGGGCTCGCACGGGCGATCGGCATCGAGGTGGCCGACGCCTTCGTTCTGCCGGTGCGGCAGGTTCGCCCGGCCACTTTGTTCGGCGCGGGGCAGGTCGAGAACATTGCGCTCGCGTGCGAGCAGAACGCGGCCGAGCTGGTGATCGTCGACGGCGCCCTGAGCGCAATCCAGCAGCGCAACCTGGAGGATCGGCTGAAGCGCAAGGTGATCGACCGCACCGGCCTGATCCTCGAGATCTTCGGCGAGCGGGCGGCCACCGCGGAGGGCCGGTTGCAGGTCGAGCTGGCCCACTTGGACTATCAGCAGAGCCGGCTGGTGCGCTCGTGGACCCATCTCGAGCGGCAGCGCGGCGGGTTCGGCTTCCTCGGCGGGCCGGGCGAGACCCAAATCGAGGCCGACCGGCGGATGATCCGCCAGCGGATGGGTCGGCTGCGCAAGGAGCTCGAAGGCGTGCGCAAGACCCGCGCGCTGCACCGCGAGCGCCGCGGACGCGCGCCGTGGCCCATCATCGCTCTTGTCGGCTACACCAACGCCGGCAAATCGACGCTGTTCAACCGACTTACCGGCGCGTCGGTAATGGCCGAGGACCTGTTGTTCGCGACGCTCGATCCGACGATGCGGGCGGTCGCGCTGCCGGGCGTCGAGAAAGCGATCCTGTCGGACACGGTGGGGTTTATCTCCGACCTGCCGACCCAGCTGGTGGCGGCGTTCCGCGCGACCCTGGAGGAAGTGACCGGCGCCGACCTGATCGTCCACGTGCGCGACATCGCGAGCGCGGCCAGCCAGGCCCAGAAGTCGCAAGTGCTCGAGGTGCTCGGCGATCTCGGGGTCACCGAAGGCGAGGCGGGCGCGGGGATTCCGATCATCGAGGTGTGGAACAAGCTCGACCTGCTCGGCCCTGCGGAAGCTGCCGAAGCCCGGGCCTCAGCCGAGGCCGACCCCGCGGTGGTGCTCGTTTCGGCGGCGACCGGGGAAGGGGTCGACGGGTTGATCGAGCGGCTGGGCGAGCAGTTGACCCGCGGGGCGCACATCCATCAGTTCGTGCTGCCAGCGAGCGCGGGTCGGCGCATCGCCTGGCTGCACGCGCATGGCGAAGTGCTCGAGGAAAGCGACGCCGGGTCTGGCGAGGAGGGGCCGGTCCGGCGATTGACCGTGCGGCTAAGCGCGAAAGAGCTCGGCCAGTTCGAAAGTCTATGACCGTTCGGCGGCCTTGACGGCTTGCCAGAGAGCTTCCTGCTGCTCGAGCGAGCGCGACGCGAAATCGCCGCCGGCAAGCTCTTCCATCTGCCGGAAGCGGCGCTCGAACTTGGCGTTTGCTGCGCGCAGCGCGTCTTCCGCCGCGATGCCGTACGCGCGCACCAGATTGACGGCGGCGAACAACAGGTCGCCGGCCTCCTCGAACCTACGGTCCTGATCGGCCAGGGCCAGTTCGCTCATCTCCTCGGCCAGCTTGTCGGCTGGCCCCTGCGGGTCGGGCCAGTCGAAGCCGACCCGCGCCGCGCGCTTCTGCAGCTTCTCGGCGCGCATCAGAGCGGGCAGCGATGCGGCGACACCGTCGAGTACGCTCCGGGCGCCTTTGTCCGCGCGTTCGGTGGCCTTGATCGCTTCCCAGCGCGCTTCCCGGTCGTCGGTCGGCGCCGGGGCATCGCCGAAGATATGCGGGTGGCGGGCCTCGAGCTTGTCGGCGATCGCGCGCGCTACGTCGTCGAAGGCAAAGTGTCCGAGCTCTTCGGCGATGCGGGCCTGGAAGACGACCTGAAACAGCAGGTCGCCGAGCTCGTCGCGAAGGTCGGCGATATCCTCCCGGGCAACCGCATCGGCCACTTCGTAGGCTTCCTCGATCGTGTGCGGGACGATCGTGGCGAAAGTTTGAGCGCGGTCCCAGTCGCACCCACGATGCGGATGCCGGAGGGCCGCCATGATGCCGAGGAGGCGGTCGAGTTCAGGAGACAACATCAGAACGATAATATGTATTATGTAAAACCGGGAGAGGTGTTCATCCGATGATCATCGAGATGATCAGGAAGACAGCCGCAAAGATACCGCCCCAGACAAGCAGCAATCGAACGCTCTCCGCCCAGCCGAGCCGGAACGATGCCGCGGCGCTTGCTGCCAGCACCAGGCAGGCAG
>JBGSBH010000102.1:0-7989 GCA_041730635.1 Cypionkella sp. | reverse complement strand
GGGCGCAAAGCTGCCCGACCGGCAGATGACTACAGTCGGTCGGCAATAGAAACCGTATCAAGACCGCTAGCGAGCCTCGCGCCCAATCAACTCTCCACCAGCTTCTATGGACGCGGTACTACAGTAGCTTAAGCTGCTCTCTTCCGGGCGCTTCTAATGTCGACTACATTGCCCCTCCCGGATATCTTGGGGCCTCCGGCGTCCCGCTCGCCGCCGAGGAAGTCGGCCCAGTCTTGCATCATGCGGCGGCGCGGGACGATATATTCGGCCGCGTTGTAGGCTCCGCGCACCTCGTCCTCTTCAGAATGCGCTAGCTGCATCTCGACCCAGTCCTCGTGGTACTTCCGGATCCACATGGCCGGCTCGCCAAATTCCACCAGCTGCTCGTTAGCCCAGGTGCTCGCCAGCCCGCGAAAGCCGTGCACCGTCTGCCGGCTGTGGTAGCCGAGCCGGTACAGCGCGTAGATCATCGTGTTCTCCGACATCGGCTTTTCAGGCGTCGTCCCAGGGAACATAAAATCGTTCGGGGAACTCGCGATGGCCCGCTTGGCGATCTCAGCGGCCTGAACAGAGAGTGGCACGAGGTGCTCCCGGACCATCTTCATCCGTTCGGCTGGAATGCGCCAGAGCGGCTCCCTGCCATCAAGATCCTCGAACTCCGATTTCACGGCGAAGCGCAGTTCCTTGGTTCTAACCCACGTTAGGAGAGCGAGCATCAAAGCGTCGCGCGTGGTCGCCGATCGCCGTTCGCCCTCCTTGTCGTAGGTTCGAAGCTTTCCGAGGAGGGTCGGCAACTCGGCAAGGGGTACGCGACTCATGTGCTTGACCCGCGGACGCGGCTTCAACGCACCGCGCAGGTGTGCTGTCGGGTCCGCGGAGGCCAAGCCGCAGGCGATCGCGAACTGGAATATCTGCCCGACGCCCTGCTTGGCCCGGCGGCTGATGTCGAGCGCTCCCCTTGCCTCGATCTTGCGAACCATCGCCAGCACGTCGGGCGGCGTGATCTCGTGCATCAACTTGCTGCCGAGGACCGGAAACACGTCCCGTTCGAGCCGCGACCAGACCCGCTGGGCGTGGGCAGGGTCGAGCGCCGAAGCCCGATTGGCGTGCCACCGCTCGGCGACCACAAGGAAGGTCTCGCCCTTCTCAGGGTTCATCTCGGCTCTGCTTTGGCCGGGGTCCTTGCCGTCGGCGAGTAGCGCCTTTGCTGTGTCGCGCTTCTCGCGAGCGGCCGCGATTCCGAGCGTGGGATAGGCTCCGAACGACAGCAGCTTCTCCTTTCCGTCGTAGCGATATTTCATGCGCCACAGCTTGCTGCCGTTGGGCTGGACCGACAGGAAAAGGCCGCCCCCATCAGCCAGCTTGTAGGGCCGGTCTCGGCGCTTGGCATACTTCGCTTCGAGTTCAGTGAGAGGCATGGGGGTATCGCTCCTTTCCGGAAGGCCGCAAAATACCCCCAGAAATACCCCCTGCCAAATTTGGCTTCATGCGGATTCAAGCGGGCACATGCGGACGCGAATCACCCGCAACCCTCTGCTTTATCTGCGCTTTTTGGAAATGTCCGGAAGCTTGCGGAAGCTTCCGGACAGGGACCTGGTAGCGGAGGAGGGACTCGAACCCCCGACACGCGGATTATGATTCCGCTGCTCTAACCGGCTGAGCTACTCCGCCCCCTTCTTGGCCCGGGAGCCGAGGCGGCGCATTAGGAGCGGCGCGCGGCACGGTCAACCGCGGAATGGCCAGGCCCGGACGAACTCCCACGGACCGCCGCGGTAGCGGTGGAGCGCGAGCCCGGCGAACACGAAATCGCGCGCCTCGATGCTGTCGGCGAGCTGGCGCTGGAGGGCCTTGGCCGCGCTCGGGGCGACCTTGTTCTGGATCGTCACGTGCAGCCGCGGACGGTGCTCGTCCTGCGGCGTGAGCAGCCCGTGAAAACGATCGGCGAGCCGCTCCCACAGCGCGAGCATCGCCGGGCTCTCGATGCGCAGCGCGGTGCCGCGTCCGAGGTTCATCAGCCCCGCCAGCCGTGCCGGCACCCGTGCCCCGCGCGCCTCCGCGGCAAGCGCATCGCGCAATTCATCTTCCGCGCTCGGCGGCAGCGCGTGGAACAGCGTGACGTGCGCCGTCAGATAATTGCGCTCGGCGGGGAAGTGTGCGGCCCGCAGTTGATCGGCGCGTGATTGCAGCGCCTGCGGCAGCTCGGCGGTGACGATCAGCGGCGCCGGGCCGTGCGGGCTCAGTCGAGCTCTCCGCGCGCCTTGCGAATGGCGAACCAGCGCTGGACGTTGGCATTATGCTCGGCGAGCGTTTCGGCGAACACATGTCCGCCGGTGCCGTCGGCGACCATGAACAGCGCCTTGGTCGGCGCCGGGTCGAGCACCGCGGCAATGCTCTCGCGGCCCGGATTGGTGATCGGGCCGTTGGGAAGCCCGCTCATCGTGTAGGTGTTGTAGCCGTTGACCGCGGCGATCTCGCTCTGCCGGATGCGACGGCCCAATGGCTTGCCCTTGGTGATCGGGTAGATGATCGTCGGATCGGCCTGCAGCGGCATGCCCGCCTTCACCCGGTTGGAATAGAGCCCGGCTACCATCCGCCGTTCGCGCGCAACCCCGGTTTCCTTCTCGACGATTGAGGCCAGGATCACCGCATCATGCGGCGTCGATACCGCGATCCCCGGCTTGCGCTTGGCCCACGCCTCGGCGAGGTAGCTGCGCATCGCCGCCTGCATCCGCGCGAGCACCGCCGTGCGCGCCTCGCCGCGCTCGAAATCGTATGTGTCGGGCAGCACAGAACCCTCGGCCGGCACCGGGATCGGCCCGGTCAGCAGCGGCTCGGCCATCAGCTTCTCGTAGACCATGATCGAAGGCAGCCCTTCGGCAATGGTGACGAAGCGGCGGATGACCTGCCCGTGCTGCAGCGTGTCGAGGATCGTCGCCGGGCTGGCGCCCGCCGGAAGCGCGAACTCCCCGCGTTGAACCGGATCGCCGCTGCCGAGAATCTTGGCGCGGAGGAGGAAGCTGTCGGCCGAGCCAATCAGCCCCTCGCTCTCGAGCTTGCGCGCAACGCTGGTGAGGGTGGCCCCGTCGGGCACGGTGAAGGCGGTTTCCTTGGCCACCCGCGCCGGGCCGTACCAGCCCCAGGCGAACCATGCGAAGGCGAGCGCGGCGACGACCGCTATCGCGATTATCGCCTTGCGCATCTCAGTCGACCTTCTTGAAGATCACGCTCGCGTTGGTGCCGCCGAAGCCGAAGCTGTTGCTCAGCGCCGCCTTCACTTCACGGCGGCGCGCGGTGTGCGGGACCAGATCGACCCCTTCGGTGCCCTCGTCGGGATCGTCGAGATTGAGCGTCGGCGGGACCACCTGGTCGCGGATGGCGAGCACGCAGAAGATCGCCTCCACCGCGCCCGCGCCGCCGAGCAGGTGCCCGATCGCGCTCTTTGTGCTCGACATCGACGCGCCCGACAGATCGTCGCCCAGCACGCGTTTGACCGCCGCGAGCTCGATCGTATCGGCCATCGTGCTCGTCCCGTGCGCGTTGACGTAGTCGATGTCGGCCGGTTCGAGCCCCGACTTCTTCAGCGCCATGCGCATCGCCAGCTCGGCGCCCTTGCCCTCGGGATGCGGCGCGGTGACGTGATACGCGTCGCCCGAGAGGCCATAGCCGACGATCTCGGCGTAGATCTTCGCGCCCCGCGCCTTGGCGTGTTCGTACTCCTCGAGCACCATTACCCCTGCGCCTTCGCCCATCACGCACCCGTCGCGGTTCTTGTCGTACGGCCGGCTGGCCTTTTCCGGCTGGTCGTTCATGCTCATGTTGAGCGCCTTGGCTTGCGCGAAACCGGCGAGGCCCAGCGGGTTGATCGTCGATTCCGCCCCGCCGGCGAGCATGATGTCGGCATCGCCGTCCTTGATCATCCGCGCCGCGTCGCCGATCGAGTGCGCGCCGGTCGAGCAGGCGGTGACCACCGAATGATTGGGGCCCATCAGGCCGTACTTGATCGAGACCTGGCCGCTAGTGAGGTTGATCAGCCGCCCGTGGACGAAGTGCGGGCTCACGCGGCCCGGACCCTTTTCGGCCAGCACCAGCGATTCGCTTTCGATCCCCGGCAGGCCGCCGATGCCCGAGCCGATCGATACCCCGGCGCGCTCCTTCTCCTCCTCGGACATGTTGTCGAGGCCCGCGTCCTCGAGCGCCTGGCCGGCGGCATCGATCGCGTAGACGATGAACGGATCTACCTGCCGCTGGACCTTGAAGTCGACCCGCTTGTCGGGATCGAACCCCATCGGGTGGTCTTTCGGCTTCACCTCGCCGGCGATCTTGGCCTTCTGATCGCTGACGTCGAAGCGGGTGATCGGGCCGATCCCGCTCTTGCCGGCGATGAGATTGGCCCACGTCGTCTCGACATCGCCGCCCAGCGGGGTGACGAGGCCCAATCCGGTAACGACCACTCGGCGCATATCAGTCTCCAGACGCAAAACAGGCCCAGACCCATCCGGGCTGAGCCTGTCGAAGCCTTGCTCGGTGCGTTCCGCGCATCTTCGAGCGGGGAGCGCAGCCCCCAATCACGACCGGGGCGAGCGAGGCCGGGTTCTCGGGCTTCAGCCCTTGTGCTCTTCGATGTACTTGGTCGCGTCGCCGACGGTGGTGATCTTCTCCGCGGCATCGTCGGGGATTTCCACGCCGAACTCTTCCTCGAACGCCATGACCAGTTCGACGATGTCGAGGCTATCGGCCCCCAGATCGTCGATGAAGCTCGCGTCCTGGGTGACCTTGTCGGCTTCGACCCCGAGATGTTCGACGACGATCTTCTGCACGCGCTCGGCGGTATCGCTCATATGGAGTGCCCTCTTGTGTTGGGGTTTCGAATTGGCTTTCGCCCTAATGAACGCGGTTCACGCTGGCAAGTGCCCGGCCGCCGCCCGCTAGGCGGACAAGCAAAGGCGGCGGCCACCCAACCGGAGCGGCCGCCGCCCTGAACTTCCTGCCGCGTCGCTAGAGCGCCGGAGCCGGCTGGGTCGTGCCGGCGGATTGCTCGGCCTCGGCCCCGCCCGCTGCGTTTCCGCCCTCGGGCTTCATGGCCTGGTCGGCCTTTGCAACCAGCTCGTCTTTCTTCTCGCGAGCGAGATCGCCGAGCGCCTGTGCCTTCTCGCTGGCGGTGTCGAGCGCCTTCGCGCCCAGCTTGCCGAGTTGCTCTTCCTCGGTGCGGGTAATCGGGGCCGCCGCCCCGGCCAGCGCACCGAGCAGCGCGGCGACCATCCCGCCGACGAGCGGGTTGGTGTCGTAAAACTCGCCGGTCTTGCCAGCCATGTTCCCCGCGGTCTGCCGGGCGCTGGTGCCCCAGTCGCCGGCTTTCTCCATGAGATCGTGGCGACGCTGGCGCAGCGCTTCGGTTGCATCGTCGAGGCGCTTGCGGAAGCCGCTCTCGTCCTCGTCGTGACGCTGCTCGATCATCAGGTAGTTCGACCGCGCGAGATCGCGGCGCCGACGAAAGGCGGCGTCGTCTTCCTCGGGCAGGCGCTCGATCCGGCCCATGTGTTCGACATAGCCGCGGTGGTGGTCGTCCCACGCGCTGGTGTCGGCCTGCCGTTTGCCCGACCCGCCGAAGCCGCTCGGCTTGAGCGACGACAGCTTGGCATCGCTGCCGCTGGCCAGCCAGATTCCGCCGATCGCGATCATCGCCACCGCCAGCGGGTTACGCCGCGCGGTGTCGAGCAGATACTGCGCGTCGATGCCCTTGCCATCGGCCTTGTCGAAAAGGCTGTTGACGAGGTTGCGCGGGGTCAGCTTGTCGCCCAGCTGATCGACCGTGCGGCTCATTTCCGCCTGCGTCTGGCGGATCTCCCGCTCGATTTCGGCCGGGTCGCGCTGGTCGGTCGCGGACGACGACGTGGTGTCAAACTCGCTCATGAGTGCCTCCGGTGGAAGTGTGCGTGCCGGTCAGCACGTCGGGGGTGTCGGCGACCGTGCGGATGGTGCGTTGGGGCTTGAGATGCGCCGCCGAGGTCTTCGCCTTGGCGCTCGAATACAGCACCGCCGCAATGATCAGCGTGATCACGCCGACGATGATGATGCCGAGCGGCAGGTTGTCGATCGCGTCGCCCAGCCAGAAGCCGAGCCCGGTCGCCGTGACGCCGAGCCCGGTGAGCCCGAGCACCGCGGCGCCCGCGTAAGCGGCAACCGCCTGCTTCACGTCGCTCGCGGCTTCGCGCACTTCGGCCTGCATGAGAGCCACCTGCTCCTGCGCGAGGTGGGCGCCCTGGCTGGTCAGCTTGCTGAGCAGGTCGACCACGTTGTCGCCACCGCCGGACGCAGCCCCGCCGGTGGTCCGAGCGGAGACATCGGGCCGAATGCCGGTAACCGATTCGGTCATGACGTGAACTCCGGTGTGGTCGACCCGCCGTAGATGGGGGTATCGGCCGAGGGGAACGCGCTGGCGTTGTCGCCGGCGCCCGACGTGGACGAGCCGAAGCCCTGCCCCAACTGACCGCCGGAGCTCTGCTCGTGGCTCTTGAATTCGCTGCCTGCGCGCAGGAACCGCGCCGCGGCGAAACCGGCGGCAGCCGACGCCGCGAGGAAGACCATCGGGTTCTGCCGCGCGAACGAGGTTACCGAGCGGCGCAGATCATCGAGGTTCTTGCCCTCCAGCGAGCTGGCGAGGTTCTCGACCTGGCGGGCCGCGCTCTCGAAGCTCTTGGCCAGCCAGTCGGGTGCCGCATCGTCCTCGCGCAGCGCGGTTGCCGCGCGATCGATAGCGCTGGTGGCGCTGCGAGCGGCTTCGGTAACCGTCTGCTTGGGGCCTTCGGCGGCCTGATCGAGTTTCTGCTTGGCGGTCTCCGCGAGGCGCGCCGCATCGCCCGAAATCTCCTCGCGAAGGGGAGAGGTCGTAGCGTTGGACGAGCCCTGGGTACCGGCGGTGACAAGGTCGCTCATCGGTGTGCTCCTGAGGTAGTGGTTCTACCGAAGGAAAGGAGCAGGCGACGGTGGTGTTCCGTCCCCCGGCGCACGCTGCGACCAAGCGCACGCCACAAGCGTCGAACCGAGCCAAGTTATTGAATGTTATATAGGCTACGTTCAGCCCGGGCGATCTCGCGCGGCGCTCCCTCCGGGCGCGTCCGCGAGCCGGACGTGTACATCGCGAAGCTGCCGCGGCGAAACGGCGCTCGGGGCCCCCATCATCAGGTCCTGCGCCCGCTGGTTAAGCGGAAACGCAATGACCTCGCGAATATTGGGTTCGTCCGCCAGCAGCATGACGATGCGGTCGATCCCCGGTGCCGAGCCGCCATGGGGCGGCGCGCCGAGCTTAAAGGCCTCGATCATGCCCGAGAAGTTCGTATCGACATCCTCGCGGCTGTAACCGGCGATCTCGAACGCCTTGTACATGATGTCCGGGCGGTGGTTGCGGATCGCCCCGGACGAAAGCTCGTAGCCGTTGCAGACGATGTCATATTGCCAGGCGAGGATGTCGAGCGGGTCCTTGCTCTCCAGCGCCTCCATCTCGCCCTGCGGCATGGAGAACGGGTTGTGGCTGAAGTCGACCTTCTTCGCGTCCTCGTCATACTCGAACATCGGGAAGTCGACGATCCAGCAGAATTCGAAGCGATCTTGCGGGATCAGCCCCAGCTCTTCGCCCACCCGGGTGCGCGCGGCACCGGCGAGCTTGGCGGCGTCTTTCTCTTTGCCGGCGGCGAAGAACAACCCGTCGTTTTCGCCGAGGCCGAGCTCGGCGTAGAGCGCCTCCATCCCCCCGGCCCCGTGGTTCTTGGCGATCAGCCCACCGAACTCGCCGGCTTTCCTGGTGACGTAGCCGAGCCCGGCGAAGCCTTCGCGCCGCGCCCAGTCGTTCATGTCGTCGAAGAACTTGCGGCTCTTCTCGTGCGTCGCGGGCGCCGGGTCCTGATTCTGTGGGAAATCGGCTCGCGTTCCAAGCAGTGGCTGGGCGCCGACGTTTTCAGCCCGGTGCGCGAATTACTGGGAGCAACGGGCTTC
>JBGSBH010000101.1:0-8016 GCA_041730635.1 Cypionkella sp. | reverse complement strand
GCCCGCGCGCGTCGCTCGCGGCGAGCGCGCCGGGGAACTCGAGCGTGCGCGGCGCGCCCGGCTGCGCCCGGCCCGCGGCGCGCTGCACGCCCGGCTGATAGTCGCGCGCGGTATCGTAGTAGCGCAGCGCCGCGGGGCGCTCGCGTCCGGCCGGGGCGCGCGTTTCGCGCCGGCCGTCGGCGTGGCCGAACTCGTCGTCCTCCCCGCCCACCGCCGCGGGCGGCAGCAGCGGCGGGTCGGCCGGGGCCGCCGCGGCGAGGGCGATGCGCGGCCCGGCGCTGCCGGCCTCGCAGGTCAGCGGATACAGCGTGCCGAGCATTTCCAGCGTGTCGCGCAAGGTCCCGCCTTCGTCGGACAGGCCGGCGAGCGAGGCGAGCGCGCCGGCGCGGTCCTCCGCGGGCAGCGGCGCGACCAGCGCGGCGAGCGAGACCGGCCCCTCGTCGGCGACGATCTCGAACGACAGCGCAGGAATGCGGTTGCCGAACTCGGCCAGCGCGAGATCCTCGAACACCGCGTAGGCGATCCCGCGGAAGGCCGGGCAGGCGGGCCCTTCGGCGGCGGCGATCAGCGGATCGGGGCCCTGGTCGCCGTGGCCGCGGTGCACCCGCAGCCGCCCCGCCACCTTGAGGTCGCCCCCCGCGCCGCGCAGCAGCGTGCCGTCGGCCCAGATGCGCCCGATCCCCGCGATCGGCCGGCTCGCCAGCGCGACCGCGAACGAGGTAGTGTAGCTGTAGCTGGTCTGCGCGGGCCGGCCCTTGCCGCCGCCCGACTTGTCCCTGTGTTCGGTGAGCTCGGTCGCCCAGATGATCGTGCCCCCGGCGCGCATCCGGCCGAAGTGGCGCGGGATCGGCTGGCCGTAGCTCGAGGTGGTCAGCGCAAGCTCCTTGAGCCGCGGCCCCTCGCGGGTGCCGCCGCCGATGATCGCGCCGTCGATCGAGCGCCCCGCGCGCGCGCCCAGCGCGCCGCCGATCGGGCCGCCGAGCGCGGTGCCGACCGCGGTGAAGAGAAGCGTTGCCATCGGATTCAGTCCTGTGGGGCGAGGCGCCAGCGGCGCAGCTCGGGCCAGGGGAGCGGGCCGGGCTGGACGACCACCCGCCTGAGGCCCGCGTGCGCATGGACGAAGCGCCCGCCGGCGAGCGCGATCAGCAGGTGGTGCTGCCCCGGCCCGGGGCGGGCGAGCACGGCGTCGCCCGGCGCGAGCGGCGCGGCGGTCTCCGCCAGCCCCGCGCGCTCGGCGAGCATGAGCCAGGGCGCTATCGAGCGGTTGCGCAGGCCGTAGCCGTGGGGCGCGGGGACCGCGCGCCCGCACGCGGCGAGCGCGGCGGCGATTACGCCGACGCAGTCGAGCCCGCTCGCCGGATCGCGCCCGTGGAGGCGGAACGGCGCGCCGACGAGCGCTTCCGCCGCCTCGGCCAGCCGGGCCCCGCTCACGGCGCACCCGGGGTGCGGGCGAGGAGGTCGTTGCCCGGCAGGAACGGCTCGCCGCGGAAGTTCACCGCGTTGCCGAAGCGCGCGGCGCACGTCGCCAGCGTGTGGTCGCACCCTTCGCGCAAGAAAGCGCGCGCCCCCGGCGGCGGAGGCGGATCGAGCAGGGCATCGACCACCAGCGCGCCCCCGTCGGCGGCCGCGACGTCCATCGCCAGCCCGGCGTGCGGCCCGTCGAGCCAGCGCACGCTGCCCGCCACCATCGCCGCCGGGTCGATCCCGGCGAACGCCAGCCGGCCGCGTGCGGGGTCCACCGCGGCGAGCGCGGCGAGGCGCGTGTAGCGCGCCGACGACAGCCCGCAGCCGGGCCCGCAGAACAGCGCGCGGCAGGTCGGGCTGGTGCGCGGCACCCGGTCGAGCGCGAGCGCCTCCTTGGCGGAGCGCAGCTCGGCGGTGAAGCGCGTGCCTTCACGCGCGGTCTCGCCGATCGTGCCGCGGTAGAGCACCGCGTGCGCCAGCGTCTCCCAGTCGACCACCCCCAGCTCGACCGCGGCGCCGTCGTACCGGCCCGCGGCGAGGTCCTCCGCGCGGATCGCGTCGTGCACCAGCGCGCCCTCGATCTCGGCGCTGTCGCCGGCGAGCCCGGCGGTGCGGCGGCTCGCGCTCGGCAGCATCCCCGGCGCCGCGCGATGGGTCAGCCCGGCGAACGCCAGATCGCGGTCGTGGCTGGTGAAGCCGAGCGCCACCCCGTCGCGCCGGAACAGGCGCCAGAACGCGGCGACGGCTTCGAGCTCGCGGGCGAAGAACGGCCCGCTCACGCGCCGCCCTCGCGCAGTTCGATCAGCGGCACCGAGGGCGCCTCGCCCGCGGCGAAGACCGCGCCGGTCACCTCGAGCCGGTCCTCGGCGAAGCGCACCGGCACGTCGAACAGGAAGCCAGCGGTGACCTCGGCCCCGGCGGGCGGGGCGGCGGCGAGCACGATCCAGCCGCCGGGCTCGAGCGCGAAGGCCGCGGTCTCCGCCCCGCCGACCGCGACCCGCACGCTGCCGCTGCGCGGGCGGGTGATCGGGCGCACCTGCGGCTCGGGCCCCTCGCCGTACGACTTGACCAGCCGAAAGCGCGCCTTGAGGCCGTCGCCGCGCCCGAGCGGCTGGTCGAACGGGCCGGGCGCGCCGGTCATCCGGCACGAGCTGTGGTCGAACGGATCGGTCAGGCGGAACCCCCTGGCGGGGCCCCGGCGGGCGCGGAAGAACGCGATCAGCGTCGCCAGCTCGGCTTCCGAGCGGACCCCGGGGCCGACATCGAACCGCAGCCGCGCGTCGGACCACAGGGCGCTGCGCCGCTCGTGGCCCGAGGCGGTGACCATGACGCTGGTTGAGAATTCGGGAGCCACCGCGGCATCGCGCCCGAGCGCGAGCGGGTAGAGCACGTCGTCGAACGCCTGCATCTCACTCTTCCTCTTCGGCCAAGGGCAGCCGGACGTAGCCGTCGCGGGCGACTTGCGGCGCGGCCCAGACGAACGTGCGCGCGGCGCCGCGGGCGCGCGCCTCGTCGAGCCCGGCGTCGATCCGCGGCCACAAGGCTTCGGCATCGGCGGGATCGAGCACGAACCCGGCGAGGTAGTCCTGGCGCTCGGGCGGGTAGCCGAGCCGCGCATCGACCGCCGCGTAGCCCGCGCGGCGCAACGCTTCGGCGCCGGCGGTCAGCCAGTCGTAGTCTTCGACCTGCAGCCGGTCGTAGGCCGGAAAGGCCCAGCCGGTGGGGAGGTTGGCGCGGCGCGCCCCGGGCATCGCCGGGTCGAGCACCGTCGGGGTGAACACCAGCAGCAGCACTTCGGCCGCGCCGCCCGGGGCCGCGGCGCGCACCGCGTCGCGCAAGTCGCCGGTGGCGGCGGCGAGCAGCGCGCCGGCCGCATCGAGCAGCGCGCGCTCGGCCGCGCCGAGCGGGCCGCGCAAGTCGGCGATCTCGGGCGGGCTGCCACCGAGCGCCGCGCGCGCGGCATCGTCGTAGAGGCACGGCCGGCCATCGGCGAGGATCCACCACCACGGCTCGCCGATCTGGAACCGCACCGGCGCGCCGGCCTCGGCCATCAGCGCCACGAAGTTCGCCGCCGCCGCCTGCAGCCAGGCCATCGCCGGCGCGCTCGCGGGGGAAAGCAGCGCGGAGGGCGGCACCCACCCGGTGCGCGCGGGGGTGCCGTCCCACGCGCGCTGCTGCCAGCTTTCCGGGCAGTGCGCGGCGAACAGCTCGAAGCTCAGCGAGGCGATGGGCTCGAACCCCAGCCGCATCGCTTCGGCGAAGAACGCGCGGTGCCACGCCGCGGCGGGCGCGCACAGCGTGCCGTCGGCCAAGACCTTCCCGTCCGCGCCGAGGCGGAAGAAGTGGCTCATCCCGAGGTAGTGGATCAGCGCACCCCGGTAGCCCAGCGCGAGCGCCCCGCGCAGCAGCCGCGCCGGGGTCTGGTTGAAGCTGTCGTCGTAAGCGGTGGCGAGCCCCACCCCGTGCGGCGGCAGCAGCACGTCGCCGATCTCGAGAACGCTGCGCTCGCCGTCGCAGGCGATCTCGCTGAGCTCGGCCCAGCCGTCGGCGCGCGCGGGTAGCGGCGCGGTGCTGCCGGGGGCGTAGCCGGGCGGGACCAGGCTGACGAACATGCGGTCGATATCGCCGGGGTGGACCGGCTCGCCGGGCAGCGCGAAGCCGCTTTCGAGCGCGGAGAACGGCAGCGTCACCTGTGCGTCCTCGGGGCTGCCAACCGCGTAGTTCCACAGCCGGACGAACCAGCTGCGCGGCGCGCCGGCGGCATCGCGGCCCTCGATCGTCAGCGTCGGCCCGTGCGGTGCGTCGAGGGCGATCACCCCGCCCGAGCGCCAGCGGAAGCGCAAGGTGGTGCGGCGGTAGTCGCGGTCGGTGGTGTAGGCGGCGAGCGGGTGGTCGAGGCTGTCGGCGCTGTCCCAGATCAGCCCGGCGAGCTCGCCCGCATGGTGGAACTCGCAGGTCACCCGCAGCGCGTCGGGCGCGGTGGCGACCACCGCGGCCATCATCGGGCGCGGGAAGTTGACCGTCCAGAACCGCGGATCGAAACGCTGGATCCAGTCGGCATCCTGCCCGCGGCGTTCGCGGGCGAGCCAGAAGGGCATGTCTTTCTCCAATGTCGCGGTAGCCCTGGGCGCTCAGGTGGAGCGGCTGTCGGCAGGATGGCGGCTCCGCCGTTTCGCGCCGAGAGCGCAGAGAGAAGCAAAGACGCAGGGGGAACTTTACTGGCGGCTAGCGCGCCGCAGGCTATCTACCCCCCCCCCCGCATAATGAAGAGCCTTCGGCTCCCCCAATCTCTCGGCGTCTCCGCGTTTCTTCCTTTGCGGTCTCTGCGAGAAACCTTCTTCACGCCCGGTCGAGGAATCAGTCGAGCAGCGCCCGCCGCACTGCGCTCGCGACCTGGCGGCTCGAGCGTTCGAGCGCGCGCGGGGTGCTGGTGCCGCGCGGGGGCGCCACATTGATCGCCACCCGCACATCGCGCGGGCGCGCGCCGCCGCCGGGCTCGATCCGCCCGGCGCTGGCGGGGACGAACAGTTCGGGCCCGCGCTCGCCGACGAGGTAGCCGCGCCCCGGGCCGACCAGCCCGCCGGTCGCCCGGCCGGGCAGACCGAGGATCGCGCCGCTCAGCAGCCCGCCCAACCCGCCGCCGATCCCGCCGCCGATCCCCCCGCCGGGCGCGCCGACGCCCGCGAGCAGCTTGTCGAGCCCGAGCTGCAGCGCGTGCGCGGCGACCGCATCGAGCGCGGCGAGCGCGGTGCGCTTCAAGTCGCCGAACCCCAGGCTGCCGCGGCGGATCGCCGCCAGCAGCCCGCGCTCGAGCACCTCGCCGGCGCGCTCGAACCCGCCCACCAGCGTGGTGTCGAACGTAGCCCGCATCGCCGCGATGTCGTGCTGGAACCCCTGCGTGCTCGCGCGCACCTCGACCAGCAGCTCGTCAATGCTGTCCATCGGCTTCGTTCTCCATCAGGCGGTCGAGCTCGGCGCGGCCGAGCGGCGCGGCGGCGGCGGCGGAGGGATCGGCGAGGCACGCGGCAAGCTCCGCCGGGGTCGCCCCCCAGAATTCCCCCGGCCGCCATCCGAGCACCCGCGCCGCCAGCGCGCAGAGGGTGAGGGTGTGGGGGGCGAAGGTTTCAGGCATGGTTCCGTCTCGTCGTCTGCGGATCGGCCCGGCGGCGGCTTTCGGGGCGAGGATGAAAGGGTTGCTCGCAGAGGACGCAGAGAAAGCGGGGACCGCGGAGGTGCCGGGGGAGCCGAAGGCTCCAGCCCTTTACCAACGTCCAATGCCTGCGGCGCGATGGCCGCTCGCGCGACGACCTTCCGCGCCCTCTGCTTCCTCCGCGCCCTCCGCGAGAAACGGAAAGCGGGGCACCGCGCCCTCCTGAAGAAGTTATCCTCGCCCCTGCAGGATCGCGCCGAGCAGTGCCCGCAGCGGGATCGCGCAGGCGGCGAGGCCGTGGGCGACCACCGCCTCGCCGACCGCCTCGCGGGTCAGCCCGTCGCGCTGTTCGAGGCAGTGCCAGAACAGCGCCGCCATCTCGGCGAGGCGCAGCTCGCCCGCTCCCGCGCGCTCGACCAGCGCGAACAGCGGGCCGAGCTCCTCCTCGGCGGCGACCAGCGCGGCGAACGTCGGCCGCAGCGTGCGCGCCGCGCCGCCCACGGCGAAGGACGCTTCGCCGCGCAGTCGGTTGGCGCTACCGCCTTCGGCTGCATGAGCGGTTCCCGGCGCGCTACCGCCTTCGGCTGCATGAGCGCGGGTCACGAGGGCACCACCGGGCCCGAGCTCTCGAGCTGGACCGCATAAGTCCGCTCGCCGTTGAAATCGCCGGCGTAGTCGAGCCGCTGGATCAGGAACCGGCCGGCCAGCGTGCTGCCGTCCTCGAACCGCAGCTGGTACCATTCGAGCGTGCCGCCGAGCGCGTGGTTGCGCACGATCAGCTCTTCCGCGCTGCCGAGGAAGATGCCGCTCGCCGAGACCGAGACCGAGCGGATCCCGGCACCCGACAAGAGCTCGCGCCAGCCGCCGCTGCCCTTGTGCGTCACCACCACGGTGTCGCTGTTGATCGACACTTGCGTCGTGCGCAGCCCGGCGACGGCGTAGTGGTTGTTCGGCGGGCTGGCGCCGTCGCCGATCCTGAGCAGGAACGCGGCGCCTCTCTGAGCAGGCATGGGAATTCTCCTGTTGGGTGATGCGGGGGACAGTGGCGGGGGCCGACGTCACGAGCGCGTCCTTCGAGACGGGCTCAGGCTGCGCCTTCGCCCTCCTCAGTACGAACGGGTGGTGCAAACGAACCGTTCGCCCTGAGGAGCGAGGACGCAGTCCGAGCGTCTCGAAGGGCGGAGCGTCTCGAAGGGCGGCACCTTAGGCTCAATCGCTTGCCAGGCAGCGGAAACGGTATTCGACGAGCGTCGCGCGGGCGCCCGCCGCGCGCCGCTCGGTGCGCGCGCGCAGGAACTGGATGCTGGCGATCTCGAAATCGCCCTGCGCGCGCGGCAGCGCCTCGATCCGCCGGTCGAGCGCGCTCGCCCGCGGCGCGTCGGCGCGCGGGTCGTCGGCGCGGCTGTAGAGTTCGAGCGCGATGCGCACCTCGCGCCCGGCCCGGTCCTTGGTCGACCAGTCGGCGCTGGCGCTGGCGGCGATCGCCAGCCACGGCGGGCTCGCGCGGGCCGGGGCCTCCTCCTCGATCGCGGCGAGCTCGGCGAGCGGCGCCGGAGCGGCGCGCAGCCAGTCGATCAGCGCGGCGCGCAGCAGCGTTTCCATCAGCGGTCTCCCAGCGGGATCGAGGCGAACAGCGGCCACAGCCAGCCGGGCTGGCGCCAGCGGGCGGGATCGCCGCGGCTGGCGAGGTGCGTCTCGGCGAGCAGCCGGGCCTTGGCGGACAGCCGGGCGGCGAACGCGGCGGGCGCCGGGCTGGCGCCGGCGCGGATCAGCCGCCCGCTCACAGCCGCACCTCGCGCCACGGCCGCCACAGCGCCGCGACCGCCGCCGGCGGGGCGGGCTCGGCCCCGTCCTCGCGCGCGCGCCAGTGATGCGCGGCGAGCCGGACGAGGCCGTGGCGGATGGCTTCGGGCAGCAGCTCCCACCCGGGCGCGAGCCCGGCGGAGAAACGCACCGCGACCCGGCCGGCGGCGCCCTGGCGCAGCACCCGCACCCAGCCGCGGCCCGCGGCGTCGATGTCGATCGCGTAGCCATCGGGGGGCAGCGCGAAGCGCGGCCTTTCGGCGGGGATCGCCGCGAGCCCGACGATCGCGCTGACCGGGCGGGTGGCGAGCGCCTGCCACGCGCCGCTCGCGGGAAGCACTTCCTCGCACGTCGCCGCGAGCGGCAGCGCCCCGGTGAACGCCTCGCAGGTGTCGAGCGCGGCGCGCAGCACCCCGGCGAGCGCGGCATCGTCGGCGGTGGTGCGGATTGCCAGCCATTGCTTGAGCTCGGCGAGCGCGGCGGCCGGGAGCTCGGCCGGCGCGACGATGGTCCGCTGCATGATGGCGGTCTCCGTTCAACGATCGAAAGAAAGGGGGCCCGGGGGGGGGGGGGGGGGGGGGGGGCGGGCGGGGGGGGGG
>JBGSBH010000100.1:0-8063 GCA_041730635.1 Cypionkella sp. | reverse complement strand
GGAACGCGTTCCACGCCTGCGTGGTCAGCATGTGCGCCTCGTCGAGGATGTACACCTTCGCGCCGCCGGAGACGGGCGCGAACGCGACGCTGTCGCGCAGCTCGCGGACGTCGTCGACGGAGTTGTTCGACGCGGCGAGGGGGCAGCGGCGGGTCGGCGCCCTGCTCGGACCCGGCCGCAGATGGCGCGAGCGGGCGGGGCGGGCGCGGCTCCAGTCCGATCGGCGAAGTCGCCCACTCGGGCAGCGCCAGTTCCGGATCGTCGCCGGGTCCGCCGCGCCGGGTGAGCGGGGGGCCGAGCGCGCCCCATTCGTGGCGCGCGTCCCAGATATCGTCGGCCAAGGCATCCCCCGCAAACAGCGGCGCGAGCCGGGCGTACCACGAATCGGGTGCGGGCTCCTTCTCGCGCTTGCCGAGCGCGCCGCCGATGAACAGCGCTTCCTCGGCGCGGGTCATCGCGACATAGAGCAGCCGCCAGTGCTCGGCCCGCTCGGCCGCCTTCGCCGCCGCCTCCGCCGCCAGCACCGGCCCCGCCTTCTCGCTCTTGCGCAAGCTCGGCAGCGGCACCGAACGCTTCGTGTCCACGCCGGTTACCACCTCCTCGAGCGCGAGCGCGCGCACCGGCGAGGTAGCCGGATTGCCCGCCGCGTCCGCCAGGATTACGATCGGCGCCTGCAAGCCCTTGGAGCCGTGCACGGTCATCACCCGCACCAGCCCGCCGCCACCCTCGCTCTCGCGCTTCAGCTCGCCCTCGCCGGCGTCGAACCAGGCGAGGAACCCGGCGAGGCTGGCGGCATCGCCCGCGGCATAGGCGCTGGCGGCGTTGAGCAGCTCGTCGATCGGATCGTCGACCTCGCGCCCGAGCCGGGCGACGAGCGCCTTGCGCCCCTGCCACGGGCCGACGAGGATCCACCGCAGCATCGCCTGCGGGGGCTCGAAGTCGGCGATCCGCAGCAGCTCGCCGAGCTTCTCGGCGGTCGCGCGCTGCAGCGGCGCGGGCCCTTTGCGGACATGCTCCCACAACGGCACGCCGCGGGGGCGATAGCCGTGATCGAGCAGATCCTGCTGGCTCCAGCCGATCAGCGGGCTGACCAGCAGGTTGGCGAGGCTGAGGTCGTCGAGCGGCTGCGCGGCGAAGCGCAGCGCAGCGACGAGATCCTTGACCCCGAGCGGCGCGCCGAGCCGCAGCCGGTCGACCCCCGCCACCGGCACCCCCGCGGCGTGGAGCCGCGCGACGATCAGCCCGGCGAGCTCGCGCCGCTTGCGCACCAGCACCATCACGTCGCCGGGGCCGGCGTTGCGGCCGCCGTCCTTGGCGAGCGGGAAGCCCTGTTCGAGCCAGCGGGCGACCTGCGCGGCGATCCGGTTGGCCATCGCCCGTTCGGGCTCGGACAGCCAGTCCTCGGGCCCCTCGTCGTCGGGATCGTGCTCGCGCGCGGTGACCGGCTGCCACAGCGCGACCAGCCCGGGCCGGTCGTAGCCGACGTGCGGCTCGACGGTCTCTTGCGGCCCCAGCCCAAAGCTCTCGCGGCCGATCGCCGCGATCGCCGCGTCGACGAAGTCGAGCACCGGCTGCGACGTGCGATACGAGCGGCCGAGGCCGAGCGGCAGCAGGCGCTCGACCGAATGGTCGCCCGCCGCAAGCTGATCGATCAGCTCCTGATAGTAGCGGCGCGCGGCCGCGAAATTCTCCGGGCTGGTGCCCTGGAAGCCGAAGATCGCCTGCTTGTAATCGCCGACCACGAACAGCGTGCGTTGCACCCCCTCGCGCTGGCCTTCGCCCGAGAAGAAGTCGTCGGTCAGCGCCTTGACGATCGCCCACTGCTCGGCGTTGGTGTCCTGCGCCTCGTCGACCAGGATGTGATCGAACCGCCGGTCGAGCTTGTAGCGGATCCAGGCGGCGACCGCATCGTCGGCGAGCAGCGCGGCGGCGCGGCGGATCTGGTCGTCGAAATCGATCAGCCCCTCGCGCGCCTTGGCTTCTTCCCAGGCGAGCGCGAAGCGGCGGCCGATTTCGAGCGCGGGCACAACCAGCTCGGCGAGGTCGAGCAGCGCCCGGCGCTCGCGCAGCGCCGCGAGCGATGCCGCCACCGCCTCGGCGTGCGCGGCATAGGCGGGATCGTGCTTCTCGAGGCTTTTGAGCGAGCGCGGTGTGCCTTCCTTGGTGAACAGCGCCGCCTCCAGCGCCGCCGCCGCGCTGACCCGGCCCATGCCGCTGGCGGCGAGGAAATCGCCGATCGCGACGACCGACCTCTCCGCCGTCGCGGTGCCCCACGCTTGGTTGGCGGACAGCAGGTGCTGCAGCGCGCCGCAGTCGAACGTGCCGTCGGCGCACAGCTCGGCGAGGCTCGCCTCGCCGGCGTCCGCCGGCAGGCCGAGCAGGCGTAGCACCCGCTCGCGCATCGGTGGCTGCCACGCGCCGGGGCCCAGCCACAATCCGCGCGCGGCAGCGCAGCGCATCAGCCAGCCGGGCACCTCGCCCGGGCCCATCCGCTCGCTCAGCATCTCGAGCGGGGCGAGCGCGGCGCTGTCGCCGGCGGCTTCGGCGTCGGCGACCATTGCCGCGAGCACCTGGCGGGCGAGCAGCTCGCGGTCGCGGTCCTCCATCGGCCGGGTGCCCGGGACCAGCCCCGACTCGTCGGGGAAGGCCGCCAGCAGCCACTGCGAGAACGCGTGAATGGTGTCGATCCGGAGGCCCCCGCCGGGGCAATCGAGCACGCTCGCGAACAGCGTCCGCGCGCGCTCGCGGGTCGCGGGATCGTTGGGCGCGCCGATGTCGTCGAGTTCCTTACCGAGGCGGGTCTCCTCGAGCCGCACCCAGCGCGCGAGCACGCTGTTCACCCGCTCGGCCATCTCGGCGGCGCCGGCCTTGGTGAAGGTCAGGCAGAGGAGCTGCCCGGGCGCCACCCCGGGGCGCAGCAGCAACCGCAGCACCCGCGCCGACAGCACCTGCGTCTTGCCGGTGCCGGCGGAGGCCGACAGCCAGACGCTGCGCTCGGGCGCCACCGCGTGCGCCTGGTTGTCCGCCAGCGGATAGACCTTGCCGCTCATTCGACCGGCTCCTCGAGCCGGATCCACTCGTCGAGCCGCATCAGCTGGTCGTAGGTCGCGTAGCCCGGCGCGTCGGGGTTGAGCCGCGCGGTGAACGGCTCGCTGCCGAGGATCCACCGGTCGAGCGCCTCGTCGAGATAGCGGCGGGCCTCGGGCAGGAAGTCTTCGGCCGGAATGCCCTTGCGCTTGTTACCCTCGAGCACCGGCGTCTCGACATAGCCGAAATCGCCGTCCTTGTTCTTCGCCAGCGACCAGTATTCGAAGCGGCTCGCCCGCCCCACGGCGTCGGGGAACGCCCCCGCCTCCACCATCAGCCCGAGCGTGCCGAGCTGCATTGCGTAACCCTGCTGCACTTGCGCCCCGCTGGGCGGCCGGCCGGTCTTGTAGTCGACCACCGCGAACGAGCCGTCGGGCAGCCGGTCGAGCCGGTCGATCCGCCCCCTCAGCGTGATCCCCCGCCACCCGAGCGTGCCGTCCTGCTCGATCAGCGCGGGCACGCGCTCGGGCTCGGCGGCGATCTGCTCGGCGACCCATTCGAGCGCCTTCAGCAGCCGCGGCCGCCACAGCGCGCGGGTCAGCGGATGGGGGTTCATCTCGGCGAGCTTTTCGCTGGCGATTTCGGGGAGCGCTCGGCCGGTGCGATGCCATTCCTCGAGGATGGCATGGGCGAGCTCGCCCTGCCACGCCGGGCTCGGCTCGGCGTCGAGCGCGTCGAGCTCCTTCAGGCGCAGGATGCTCGACGCGTAGAACTGGTAGGGGTCGGCGCGCAGCCGGTCGAGGCTGGTGACCGACAACGCCACCCGGCGTTGTTCGGGCGCGGGGCGCGGCTCCGGGCGCGGATAGCGCGGCGCCTGCGGGGCGCGGTCGATCGCCTGCGCGAACAGCGGCGCACGGGTCTCGCGGTGCCCCTCGCCCAGCTCGCCGAGCAGCGCCTGCACCCGCAGGAGGAAGCGCGAGGCGATCGCGGGGCCGGCGGCGTCGCGCCGCGCGCGGCTCAGCACGACCTCGGGCGCGCCCATCGCGGCGGCGAGATCGTGCGCGGCGAGGCCGATGCGGAAGTCCGCCCCCGGCACCCCGAGCGCGCGCAGCACCGCCGGCGCCAGCAGCGGATCGACCGCGGGCCGCGCCGGCCAGGTACCTTCGTTGAGGCTCGCGGCGATCACCAGGTCGGCGCGCGCCATCCGCGATTCGATCAGACCGTAGATCGCCACCCGCGGGTGCCCGCCGTAGGGCGGGCGGACCGCCACCGCGTCCATCGCGTCGCGCAAGGCCGCGGGGAGGTCCACCGCCTCCAGCATCGTGCCCACCGCCCGGGCGTGGAGCCGCAAGTCCTCGACGAACGCCGCCAGCGCGCGGCCATCTTCGCGCGACCACAGCTCGGGGCCGGCCAACGCTTCCCCGGCGCTGGCCAGCGCATCGAGCCAGTCGGCGAGCGGCCGGCTCTCGGCAGCGAGCAGCGGGGCGAGGATACCGTCGACCTCGTGCCACCAGCGCGACACCCGCCCCGCGGCGGCGAGCGGGGCCAGCCCGGCGAGGCCCGGCGCCGGGCGCGGGCCGCGCAGCGCGAGGTCGAACGCGCGCAGGTGCTCGAGCCACGCGGCGCGCGCGTCGCCCTGGCGCACCAGCGGATTGCCCAGCGCCGCGACCAGCGCCACCGGCGCGGCGGCTTGCGCGCCGATCTCGGCCAGTTGCAGCAGCAGCCGGCCGGCGACGGTCTCGGACAACGGGCGTCCGGCCGAATCGTCGGCGGCGAGGTTCCACCGCGCGAGATGCTCGACCACGCGCCGGGCGAGGCCGCGATCCGGGGTGACCAGCGCGACGCGCTTCTCGGGCACCGCGACCGCCTCGCGGATCAGCAGCGCGATCGCCTGCGCCTCGGCCTCGAGGTTGGCGCTCTCCATGATCCGCACGCCCGCGAGCCGGCGCTTCTCTGGCGGCAGGTGCGCCCACGCGCGGCTCGCTTGAGGCGGCAGGAACAGCGCCGAGATCGCGTGGCTGCGCTCGGGCGGCGCGGCGGCGGGCCCGCGCCGGTGCCACGGCTGCACTTCGGCCCGGCTCACCCCCATTCGGTTGAGCAGCAGCTTGAGGTGGTATTGCGGATGCGTCACCGCGTCGGAGGGGGCGAACGGCGGATCGCCCGGATTGTCGCGCGCGCCGGCCGCGCCCAGCTCGTCCCACACCGCGTCGGGCATCGCGAGATCGAGATCGGGCGCGATCACCGCGCCGCGCGGCAGCTCGCTCACCACCCTGAGCAGGTTCGCCAGCGCGGGGGCCGCGCTGGTCACCCCGGCGGCGACGATCGGGGTCGCAGGCGGCTCGGCCCGCCAGCGCTTCGCCACGTATTCGAACAATCGGTTGCGCCGGGCCGAGGCGTCGAGCGCGCCGGCGGCCTGCAGCTCGGCGAGCCAGCGCGCCTGCACCCGCGCGAACAGGTGCACCGCGCGCTGCCAGTGCTCGGCCATCTCGCCCACGGCGTCGAGCACGCGCTGCTCGCGCAGTTCCTCGGGACCGATGTCCTCGACCAGCAGCCGGTCCATCGTCCGCGCGGTCTCGCGCGCCAGGCGCAGCAGCGCCGGCCCGCGCGGGGCGCTCGCCCCCATCTCCTCCTGCAGCAGCGCGGCGAGCCGCAGCCACCGCCGCGTCGGCTCGACCGCCGGGGGGATCGCGGCGCTGCCGAGCGGATCGAGCAGCGCGCCGAGCGTCTCGTCGAGATCGAGATCGCCGACGATCGCCATCCGCGGCATCAGCAGAGCGCCATCTGAGGCGCGGACGAACGCCTCCTGCACCGTCCGCGCGGCACGGGCCGAGGGGAGCAGCAGCACCAGCCGGGCGAGGCCGACCTCGGGCTCGCGGTAGCGCGGGATCAGCCCGGCGACGAGCGCGTCGGCAAAGCCGCGGTGCGCGGCGATCGAATAGACCTGCGGCCGGCCGCCGCTCACGGCTGCGGCTCAGGCATCGGCCAGCGCCGCTTCGGTCGGCGCGATCGCCTGCGGCGTGCCGACCTCGAACCACCGCCCGGTGAAGGTCGCCCCGTAAAGCCGTCCCTCGGCGATCGCGCGCTCCCACAGCAGCATCGTCCCGAACGGGCCCTCGGGCGGGTCGCGCAGCAGGCGGTGCGAGACGAGCTGGATGCCGGTGTAGATGAACGGCGCGATCCGCCCCGCCCGGCGGCGCGACAGGCGGCCGAGCGCGTCCATGTGGAAATCGCCCGGCCCGCGGAAGTTCATCGCCCGCGCGTGGGGGACCACCAGCAGCAGCGCGTCCATCGCTTCCGGGCGCCAGTATGCCGAGAGGTCGGCGAACGCATTGCGCGGCCCGTCGAGCCAGATGTTGTCGGCGTTCAAACAGAAGAACGGGTCGGGCAGCAGCCCCGCGCGCTGCGCCTTGACCATCCCGCCGCCGGTCTCGAGCAGCAGCGCGCGCTCGTCGGAGATGGTCACCCGCGGGGCGCTGCGCCGGGCGACGTGCGCCTCTAGCGGCTGCGGAAGGTAGTGGACGTTGACCACCGCGTTGGCGACTCCCGCTTCCGCCAGCCGGTCGAGCGCATGGTCGATCAGCGGCTTGCCGGCGACGCGGACCATCGGCTTCGGCTGCGCCGCGGTGAGCGGCCGCATCCGCTTGCCGAGCCCGGCGGCCATCACCATCGCGCTGTCGCTGGCGAGCGTCACCGGATCGCCCCGCCCCCTTGGGCGCGCCGCTCGTGAGGGATGTTGGCGTCGAACCACGCCGCTACCGGGGCCAGCGCCGGATGCGCCAGATCGCGCTCGAGCGCACTCCATACCCGCGGGATCAGGTCGAGGTAACGCGGCTTGCCGTCGCGCTGCCACAGGCGGGCGAAGATACCGACGATCTTGGCGTTTCTTTGCGCGCCGAGCCGCGCGTAGTCCGCCGCGAACTCGTCCCCCGCATCCACCTGCGTCCGGTAACGATCGAGCATCGCCTGCTCGAGCGCGGGCGAGACGTCGCGCCGCGCGTCCTGCAGCAGGCTGACGAGATCGTAGGCCGGATGGCCGACCAGCGCGTCCTGGAAGTCGATCAGCCCTTGCGCGCCGCCGCCCGGTTCGGCGGGCTCGAGCAGCATGATGTTCTCGGCGTGATAGTCGCGCAGCACCGTCACCCCGGGGGCCTGCCGGGCGAGCAGCGGGCCGAGCGCCTCGTCCCACGCAGCGGCGTAGCCGGCAGCGTCGACCTCGAGGCCGGCCGCCGGGCAGTACCATTCGACGAACAGCCCGGCCTCGCGCTGGTACACCGCCATGTCGTACGGCGCGAACGGACCCGGGGGCCGCGCGTGGAGCGCCACCAGCGCGTCGATCGCGGTACGGTAGGCGGCGAGCTCGCCCTCCGGATGGGCATCGAGCCAGTCGCGCATCCGGTCGTCGCCGAAATCCTCGAGCAGCACCCAGCCCGCCGCGGCGTCGGCGGCGTAGATCGCCGGCGCGCGCAGCCCGTTCGCGGTGAGCCACGCGGCGACGTCGAGGAACGGCTGCGGGTCCTCGTGCGGCGGGGGCGCGTGCATCAGCATCGCGCGCCGGCCGCCGCGGCGCACGCGGAAGTAGCGGCGGAACGAGGCATCGCCCGGGATCGGCTCGACCGCGGCATCGCCCCATCCGGCGGACTTCAGGAATTCGGCGAGGCCGGCGGGCAGCGGGTTCATGGCAGGCGCCCTAGCCAATCGGGGCCCGGCTCGACAATCGCCGCCCGCCCCTGGCCGTAGATTTCCAGCGTGATTTTCAGGCATTGCGGCTCGTCGCCGAAGCCGCCGGCGTACTCGGGCCATTCGGCGATCAGCGCCGCGCCGCGGCGGTAGTCGTCGAGCCCCAGCTCGGCCGCTTCGCGCGGGCTTGCGAGCCGGTAGAAGTCGGCGTGCACCACCGGCGGGTCGAGCGCGTCGTAGGTCTCGAGGATGGTGAACGTCGGCGACGGCACCTCGCCGCGGTGGCCGAGCGCGGCGATGATCGCGCGCGCGAGCGTGGTCTTCCCCGCCCCCAGCCCGCCCGACAGCGCGACCACGTC